>MWEM01000056.1 GCA_002071085.1 Thermotogota bacterium ADurb.Bin062
ACGATTTCATGCGGGTTTCAGCGTTGTTTTTTCTTATTTTTTCCCTTTTTCTCCAAAACCGGTCGAAAGTCGGGATCCGAAAAATATAAATTAAAATACGAGAAATAAAAAGAGACCGCCAGGTGGACGAATATGCGATTAGAGCGGATTATCGAAGCGGTCTATGGGTCTACAGAATTATTACGATAAAAGTTGTTTATTAAGTACGTCTTGTAAATTGTCGAAGAGCCTGTTTTTTGATTACACCTCATAACTTGACCCACGCCAAAGGATACAATTCGCGATAGAGAGTGTTATAATCTAGGGTTCTACGAAATTACTCCGAAGAAACGTTGCGGGGACTCCTTCCGTTTCTTTGAAGAGGAGGACGGCATGAAGAAAAGCATACCTGTGTTCTTATGGGTTTTCGTACTCTCGTGCGCGCTTGGATTCGGACAAGTCTTCTATCTCGCCGTCGTTCAAGCGCAAGAGGCCTTTCCGGAGCAAGCCTTCCGGTTGCGCTATTTTTTGAATAACCAGTACACCGGCGCCGAGAAGATCGTGGTGTGCAGCGGGAATACCCAAGTGACCACGCTGTTCGGGCTGTACTCTCAAATCTTTTCGCCCACTCCGGATAAAACGCCCTGGAACGCGCTCTTCGAGATGCTCGAAATAGAGGCCGCGCTGCCGACACGAACGGATTTGGCCGCCGGCGTTTCCGCGATCGCGCAATCGCTTCCCGCGTCCGTCAAGATCGTGGCCACCGATAGCCAAGAGACGTCAGGATCGAGGCTCTATTACCCTCGGACGATCGGCAAGAAAAACATCCTGTTCGCCAACATCACCGAAACGCCTTCCAACTGGTATGAGCGGCTTCGCAAAGAGGTAACCTTCCTCTCCTACGACGCTATCGTCCTCGTCGTGGACAATCCGGACTTCAGCATCGTGCCGGAGAGCCTGCGGTCCAAAACGATGGTCATCCCGAGAAAGACCGCAATCTATCGAGTCGATCTGGAATACGGCCTACTGATCACCGAAATGAAGATTCCGACGGAAAAAGAGATCCCTGAGGGCCTGAAAACACTTCAAGCGGACTTTTCGCGCTGGACGGAGCAACCCCTCCCGATCGATCCCGACGGAAAATGCTTTCTTTATGAAATCCCCTTCTATAGTATGATGGGGATCATGATGAATAACCTGTTTCCGATGGATTTGGCGATCTTCTGCCAACGGAGTCTGCCGCTTCAGGCGACGCCCCAGGAAACGATCGCTTTTTTCGAAAGAGACGTGTTCGGCACGTTGTTTCTGGACAACTCCAGCATCCGGAAGTTGTTGGAGCGGGCAGCCTCCGCCCTGGATATCGTCGATGGAGAGATACGATTCCGTTCGCCCGCCGACTTCTTTTCCGTGTGGGGGGAGCCCTATTTCCTCGATTTGACGAAGCCGAAGGGCGAGCGACTGATTATGAGAACCTTCGACAAACCCCAGAGAATCGGCTTTTTCGGCCCTCGGGACCAGCTGGAAAAAACCGTCCCAGGGATCAGAATCTTGGATATTTCCCCGCTGCCGTACATTTTTTGGGCGATGAAGTATGGGAATGTCAATCTGGACCCAGCTTGGCGGACCCTGACCCAACCCTATTATTTCGATTACGTCATACAAAAAGGCGATACGCTCATCGGGATTGCAAAGGCCTACGGTGTGACGGTGGAAGAGATCAAACGCGACAACCCCGGGGTGATCGATATGTACCTCTTACCGGGAACGGTGTTGAAAATCCACCTTCCGATCGGAGATTAGCGCTCATTCGACGATCAGGCGTCAGCGATCGGATGCGCTCGAGTTTGCCTAGCGTCAGTATCCGCTCTCGCGTCTGGAACGGCGCGCATCAAATCCAGGATACGCGCGCGGGATTCCACGAAAGAAATCGGCGGTAAAGGAGAAGCATTTTGGAAATCATCTTGTTTCTTGTGATTCTAACGATTGTGGTGCTAGTCCACGAACTTGGACATTTTCTTTTCGCGAAACTGTTCAAAGTGAAGATCCTCCAATGCGGAATAGGATTTGGCCCGAAGATCTATTCTAGAACGGGTAAGGACGGGATTGAGTATCGCATCAATATCTTTCCGTTGGGGGGATACGTGCGTATGGCGGGTGAAGACCCGACGGAAACCCATCATACCCCCCCGGAGGAGCGCCAGGACTATTTCTATGCGAAACCGGCTTGGCAGCGGTTTTTGATCGCGTTTTCCGGCCCGCTTTTTTCCATCCTGTTCGGCTATCTCTTTATGACGATGACCTGTGCCATCTGGGGCGTCCCCACCATCGCGGTTGAACGCGTGGGGCTCGATACCCCCGCGGAGCGCGCGGGGTTACGGTCGGGAGATATTTTGTACCGTGTCAACGGCCGTAGGATATTCGGGCTGGAGGACTTTTCCGACGCGGTGAAAAAGGAGGAACGGTTCACGGCGACGATCATCCGGAAAGGTGAAACCCACCGGTTGGAGATCGTTCCCGAGGTTTTCTCGGAGCAGACCAACTATGTGTTCGAAACAGAGTTACCTTTACCAAACCTGGAAGGAAAAACGCTTCTATCGATAAACGGAATCCCCTTATCGATAGCGGACTTGAAAAACCTCACCGAGCAGCCGGTCGATCTCATGATCGAAGGCGGAGAAGCGGTCCCGATAACGCTCAAGGCCTTCACCACGCTGAACCCTCAAAAGATGATCGGCATCGTGTACTCCACCCTTTCGACCACTTTAAAAGACACGGCCTATCCGTTTATGAAAGAGGATCGTATCCTCTCGATCAATGGGGTGAAGCTCGAGCGGGGCGGAGACTTTTATCCCGCCCTCACCCTTTTCGCTTTCACACAAAAGGAAAACCGTTATTTCACCTACCTGGAGACGCGCGGGGGCCTCGTCACCCATCAGTATGGCCAACCCTCCGTCAAGAAGGTCACCGTCCTCGTGGAGCGGAACGGCCTTCCGACTCAACTTGAAATGCCTTATCAAGACTTCACGGAAGCGCTGGAAAACAGCCTGTTCTATCCGGCCAATGAGAACCTATATCCCGATAACCTCTGGCAGGCGATCGGGTTGGGCATCCAACGTACAAACGGGATGTTGACCAGTATGGGAAGCATCATCCGCAATCTATTTTCCGGAAAAGCGAGCGTCAAGGATTTCGCGGGCCCGATTGGACTGGTGAATATCATAGGGCAAGCGTCTCGGGCGGGGTTGGAAACCCTGATCTTCCTTCTCGCCTTTATCACGCTCAACCTCGGCATCATCAACCTGCTCCCGTTACCGGCGCTGGACGGCGGACGGATCGTGTTCAGCATCCTGGAGATGATCACGAGAAAAAGGATCAACCCCGTAATCGAAGGCTACATCCATACCATCGGATTTTTCCTTCTGATCGGATTCGCCATCTATATCTCGTATTTCGACATCATCCGCTTCATGCGCTAAACGAAATATGCACTCGCTCCGGTTAAAACGGATAGAGCCACCAAGGAGAATTGTCACTATCTCAAGAAATAAAGGAGGTGTCCGGCGACAAGCCGGGTAGCTTTGAAAAGAAAGGGCCTATTCCTATTTTTACTGCTCCTCTTGCCGCTCTTCGCCTTCCCCCAAACCGAGGGCGAAGATACGCTCCATATTAAAGCGGACCTGTTCAAATTTTTCGATGACCGCATCGAATTCTACAATCACGCCGAGATCATCAAAGGCGAGTTCAGCCTGGTTTCAGAAAAGTTCTTCAAAATCCTCAGAGAACGTGGGGAAGACCGTAAGGTGGAAGCCAAGCAGGGGATATTCGTGGAGTTCGAAACCGGTCGCGCCACCGCCATCGAGTTGGACTACGACCTCACCGAAGAAAAAGGGACGCTCAAAAAAGATGTCCACACCATCATCAAACCGGGCGAGAGCGAGGGAACGGTGGAAGTGTTTTGCGATATTATGGACTTCGAAACCCGAGCCAAGACGTACAAGGGAAAAAACGACGAAGCCGGCAAGCTGGTCAAGATCTACAAAGGGAACTTGTACGCCGAATGCAGGGAGTTCGTCTACACAGGGGATACCGGCATCATAGAGTTGTTCGGGAAGGTCTACGTTTACGATCCGGATAACCGGCGTAAATTGTGGGGCGAGTATGTGAAGCTCTTCTTAGAGAGCGACACGCTGGAAGCAAAAAACGCTGTGATGGAAGTCATCACGAAGAAATAAACGCAAAAGGGAGGTCTCACGTTGATACGAATGGTCTGTCCCACCTGTAAAAAGGCAGCTCCCGATTCGATGGCCTATCGTTGCCCCGACTGCGGAGAACCCTTTGAACTGGAGTTCGAGGCGCGTTTTCCGATCGATAAGATCCGAAAACGGAAAGCCAACCTTTGGCGCTATCGGGAGGCGATTCCCATCGAATCGGATGAAGACATCGTCTCTTTCGAGGAAGGGTTCACTCCCCTACTGAAGTTTGACATCCTAGGGCACCCGGTTTGGGTCAAACAGGATCACTTGTTCCCGAGCGGCTCCTATAAGGATCGGGGGGCCTCCGTACTCATCAGTTACGTCCGTTCGATGAGGATTGAAAACGTGGTCGAAGATTCGTCCGGAAACGCCGGTTGCTCTATCGCGATGTACGCCACCGCGGCCGGAATCGAATGCGAAGTCTTCGTACCGCAGGTGACCTCGCCTGCTAAAATGGAACAAGCGCGGATGTTGGGCGCCCGCCTACGGAAAATACCAGGCTCTCGTCAAGAGACGGCGCAAGCGGTCTTAGAAGAGGCGAAGCGCGCTTATTACGCCTCTCACGTCTACAACCCCTACTTTTTGCAGGGAACCAAAACCCTCGCATACGAGATCGTCGAACAGATGGAATGGACCGCGCCGGATTCTTTGATCCTCCCCATAGGCAACGGCACGCTCCTGCTCGGCGTGTACAACGGCTTCAAAGACTTGATCCAGGCGGGGATCATCCACAAAATGCCGAAACTGATCGGCATACAAACGGAAAGCTGTAATCCGTTGGCCTCCGCTTGGGAACAACAATCCGCCAAACCCATCTCCATCGTGTTACAACCCACGGTTGCCGAAGGGATCGCCATCGCGCAACCCGTTCACGGAAAACATATCCTGAGCGTGGTCCGAGAAACCGGCGGCGCCCTCCTATCGGTCACCGAGGAGGCGATCCTACGCAACTGGCGAGAGATGGCCAAGAAAGGCTTCTTTATGGAATTGACCTCCGCCACGGCCTTCGCCGGCATCGAACGCGTTTTTGAGAGCGAGTCGCGCCCGGAAGGGACCACGGTGAGCCTGATCACCGGGCACGGTCTCAAATCGATCGGCCATTTCTAGAGCGGGTATAATATCGAAGCGTAATAAAAAAGATGAGATTACGCGGGGTATCGCGGGGTAAGTGTTTTTTAACGACCCCGCGATCCGCCTTTTGTCCTTTTTACGAAGCTCTGGGAACGGCCTGGGAACGCCGGACTTTAGTCCGGCATGTCTTCTCTTTTTCCGGGAACTCCCTGAGAGCGCCCTGGGAACGCCGGACTTTAGTCCGGCATGTAATCTATCTTCTCTCCGTGTCCTCTGCGTTCTCCGTGCGAACCCTGTTTTCTGGGAACGCCGGACTTTAGTCCGGCATGTATTCTATCTTCTCTCCGTGTCCTCTGTGCCCTCCGTGCGAACCCTGTTTTATTTTTAAAACATGCCAACTTAAAAGTTGGCGTTCCCAGCCCACGAAACCTCGTAATCTGCCTTTTGTCCTTTTTTCGAAGCCCTGAGAGCGCCCTGGGAACGCCGGACTTTAGTCCGGCATGTAATCTATCTTCTCTCCGTGTCCTCTGTGCCCTCCGTGTGAACCCTGTTTTCTGGGAACGCCGGACTTTAGTCCGGCATGTATTCTATCTTCTCTCCGTGTCCTCTGTGCCCTCCGTGCGAACCCTGTTTTATTTTTAAAACATGGCAACTTAAAAGCTGGCGTTCCCAGCCTATTGAGAAAGACGCGAGGAGCTCTCGGCTCTCGGTTTATAGCGCCCCTACGATTCCGTCAGCCATTCGTAGAACACCCGCGCGTATATTTTACAGGCTCTCGTGAGCGATGCGATCGACTTTCGCTCGTTCGCCCGGTGCGCATAGGATTCTTCTCCCGGAAAGAGCGCGCCGTAACTGACGCCCAATGGAACCGCCCTCGCGTACGTGCCCCCGCCGATCGCCTTCGGCGGCGCGGCCTCTCCCGTGAAGTCCTCGTATATTCTCAGCAGCTGCCGCATCCGTTGCCCTTTGGGGTCGACATATAAAGGGGCGAGAGAGCCGCTTTCCTGTATGGAAAAATCGCGAAAGGCGCTCTCTATTTGTTTAAAGACGCGCCCCTTGTCGAAGAATACCGGGTATCGTATATCCAGGGTGACTCGTAGCTCCCTCTCGTCGCAGGCGATTGTGCCCAAGTTAAGGGTGAGGGCGCCGGAAAGGCCGTCCTGACCAGAAATTCCCGCGTTCTTCCCTGAGTAATCGTAACCGATCGCGTCCCACAAACGGTTCAACCGCTCTTTCAGTAGCGGGGCGAGCCCCAACGAACGACAAAAATCTAAGCAAGCGGCGATACTGTTGATGCCCCCTTCAGGCCGAGCGGCATGGAATGGGGCTCCCGTAAACAGAATCTCGAACTCTCCGGTCGGATTGCGGGTCCAGGTGAGGGTCGCTTGATTCCCAGGCCGAAAGTTGCGCAGCATTTGATCGATCATCTCCGGATTTCGGCTGATAACCCGCAGCCTCGTCTCTTTTGGAACGACGTTCGGGGCCGTGCCCCCTTCGATGAAAATACGATTCGAAACGATAGGGGTGGGGTCCGTGGGACCCGCCGGGCAGAGGGGGGCGCGCATATCGAGCCTTAAGATACCCTTCTCGGCAAAAACCCCCGGAAACACGGAATCCGGGACGATCGCGAAATCCGGGTACGCTTCTTTCTGAAAGTAGTGTTGAACGCATCCCCAGTCGGTCTCTTCGTTGGTTCCCAAGATGACGCGTATGCGGTTCTTCGGTTCGACCCCGAGGAGTTTGAGCGCATAGAGCGCGTAGAGCGCGGCGAAGGTGGGGCCTTTGTCGTCGCTCGCGCCTCTTCCCCAGATGGCGCCATCCTTGACGGTCCCCTCGAACGGGGGCACAGACCAATCGGCGCCTTCCTTCTCCACCGGCACTACGTCGAGATGTCCCAGAGCGGCATACAGCCTACCGCTCGAGCCAAACTCGATATGACCGGCATAGTTGTCGACGTTCTTGACCACGAAGCCTTTTTTCTCGCCGGAGGACAGCGCGAATTCCAAGGCCCTGGCGACGTCTCGACCGAAAGGCGCGCCAGCTTCCGCAGGCCCTTGAACAGAGGGAATCCGTATCGCTTGCCCGATCTCTTTCACCATCTCTTGGATTAGGATGTCTATCCGTTCGTCTATACGCTTTTCCAAGTCTCCTCCCGCCGAATTTCGGACGCTGCCTTCCTTCGTCCTGTCATTCATTGCGCGCGGTGTGATCGTAGACCACCGTCCGATTTTTCTTTTGCGCTTTGGCTTCATAGAGGGAGCCGTCGGCCGCAGCAACCAGCTCTTCCGTACTCGCAAAGCATATCCGACCCGTTCCGGCAACGCCGAAGCTGATCGTCAAGCGAAAAGGCATATCGGTGATCTCCCCTACGCTCTTTCGAATCTTCTCAGCGACGATATAGGCGCGCTCGGGTTCGGTGTTCGGTAGGATGATCGCGAACTCGTCCCCTCCGTATCTCGCCGCGATATCGTACTTACGGATGTTTTGCCGGAAACGGGCGCCGATGATTCGAAGGGCTTCGTCCCCGATCCGATGGCCAAAGGTGTCGTTGATTCGTTTGAAGTCGTCGATATCGGCCATAATGAAGGAGAGGGGAAAGCGATACCGGATACTCTTTTCGAACTCCTCTTGCAACCGTTGTTCCATAAACCAGCGGTTGTTCAACTGTGTCAAGGAATCGATAAGGCTTTTCCCAAAGGTGAGGGTGCTCCGGACGAGCAACTCGAAAATCGGCTTCACTTCATCCAAAAAGAAGGCCAGCAGCCGTTCATACCGCGCTTTCAACGGAGAGCCGAAGGTTAACGAGATCACCATCCTCTGCCCTTGCTCCAGGTACATCGTTTTCCAGATATGCCCGGGGAGGTAGGGAGGAAGAAATCCCTCATCCGCCCACCGTTCGGTCGGGAATGGCGCGCTATCCCGCTGGGTTCTGTAACTGGAGCTATTGAGCGCGCGATTTTGGTCGAATAGGCCGATGAAACCATTCTGCGCCCGAAGGGTATCGCAGAGGTACCGAAGGATTTGATCCAGTAGTTGGCCCACATCGCAATGACAGTCTATACCCCGAAGGAAATCGAAGGTCATCCGGTAAACGCCTAGTTCGTCTACAGCTTGATCGTATTGCTGTCGATAGGCGGAGAAATCTCTTTTCAACTGACGGTCAGGCGATTGATGGACGAGCCTTCTGACCTTTTGCTCGAATCGTTTCACAGACAGGGCCCTCAAGTCGGAGGTTGGCGATAACACGGAAGCGGCGTGGTTCATACCGAGCCGCCGGTAATTGGTCACCGCGTTTTCTAAAAAAAAGCGCGCCTGTTCCTCGTACCCGATGACTCGGTAGAACTTCCCGAGCGCCTCATAAACGAGGGTGAGAGGAAGACGGTCCTTCGAACGAGAAAAATCCGTGACCATATTTTGACAAAACCGCACGAATCCAGACGGATCGACCGGCGCGATCTTTTCGTAAAAGATCAGGGCGCTCTCCTCGCGCCATCTCGGCGAATGCGCGTCGAAATGCTGAAAGGCATCGGCGATCTCTTCCGGCGTTTGCGCCTCGATCAAGGCGAGGAACGAATGAAACCCATACTCCTCTTTATCGAAGAAGGACTTTTGGACCTGTTCGAAGGCGCTATGCCTTTTACCGAGCATCATAAAATTCAATATCCTGCAGCGCTGAAGCAGGTTGAGGGTCTGTGGGGATTTCGCGCATTGAAACCCTTTCCTAAAAATGGTTTCGGCTTTCCCAAATTGCTTGTTGTAAAGATAGAAGACGCCCTCTAGCAAATAGGCTTTCGCCAAAAAATCCGGACGTTGATAACGGCGCGAATGGTGCTTCAGTTGCTCGACGTAGGACCAGAACTCTTTCAGGTCTCCGCTGTAAAGGCTGTTGTATCCGATTCGGTACAACGCGTGCAAGGCGAGGGGACTCGCGGAGACCGCCTTGGTCACTTCGAGCACTTTTTCTGTGATGTCCAAAAAGCCGCTCACTCCGTAGACAGTAGAATAAAAGCTCGCGGCTTCGTAATAGATGTTGGCCGTGTAGAGGTTAAGCCCTAACGGTGCCGCCAAATCGTAGGCCTTGCGATACAGGTCTTCGGCGATCGTGCTTTGGTTTTTCAAAACGTAGTAGTTGGCCATGGTGGTGTAGCATTGAGCGGTCAATTGCCGTGACATCAAGTCTGAACGCGCGGAAAAGGCTTCGACCAAGTGTTTGATCAGATGCAATCCTCGCTCGTATTCCCCGCTTTGGTTGAGGAGCACGGCGTACAAGTAGGAGGCGTGGAGCAGGTAGACCTTTTTCGTTTCGATCAGCTCTTTGCGCTTATCCCGCCAACGTTCGCGAAATAGAGCGATCCCCGGTTCCGGGTTGTTTTCGAAACAGTAACGCCACAACACCAAATAGAAGTATCGTTCGGAGCGGAAGATCTGTTTTTCGTCCACAGGGTCCGGGGTTTTACCCGTAAAGAAGGTTAAAAGATACCGTTTCGCGACCATCGTTTCCGAGATCTCTTGGGGCTCCAGCACGTGTAGCGCTTCTCTCAACGCTTCGTTCGCGCTTTCGATATCGCTCTCATCATAAATGCGCAGGCGAAAGGCGCGCAAATAACACGCGGCCGCTAGCCGTTTTTCTCCGCTTTTCTTACACGCTTCTGCTTTCTTTATCCATTCTTCTGGGGTTAGTCGGTTCATCACAAGGAATCTCCAAACCATAATGGCTATGGAATTATAGCATTTTTTAAAGAAAAAATAACCAAAAGTGTGTGTCAAGTTATGGGGTGTACTCAAGAAACAAGGACAGAATCGATCGCGCAGTTTTTAGCCCACGTAGTCATCGCGGCGTAAGCGCCCCTTCTTTTCGCGACGGCGTGATACGCTTTAGTATATGTCTTGAAAAACAGGGTTCGCACAGAGGGCACAGAGAACACAGAGAAAAGATTGAAGAAAACTCGTGGGGCCAACTTTTAAGTTGGCGGGTTTTAGGTTTTTGGAATGTCATCGCGGTGTAGGCGCTTCTTCTTCTCGCGACGGCGCGATACGCTTTTGTACGGGCAGCGCGGCGTCTTGGCGGGCATCGCGGCGTAAGCGCCCCTTCTTCTCGCGACGGCGCGATACCCGGACACAGGCATCGCGGCGTAAGCGCTTCTTCTTCTCGTGACAGCGCGATACCCGGACAGCATCGCAGTGTAAAGAAAACAAAAGGGGGATCGCGGGGTCCCGTTGGTTACCCCGCGATAACCTCGTTTGGGCATCGCGGCGTAAGCGCACCTTCTTTTTGCGACGGCGCGATACCCGGACTCAGGCATCGCGGCGTAAGCGCTTCTTCTTCTCGCGACGGCGCGATACCCAGGCACAGGCATCGCGATGTAAAGATAACAAAAGGGGGATCGCGGGGTCCCGTTGGTTACCCCGCGATAACCTCGTTTGGGCATCGCGGCGTAAGCGCACCTTCTTTTTGCGACGGCGCGATACCCTTTTTTACAGCCGGATCGCTGGGCTTCGTCAGGATCGCGGGGACCCTTCGGTTACCCCGCGATGACCCCGGTCGGGTATCGCGACGTAAGCACCCCTTTTTCATACGACGGCGTGATACGCTTTTGTACACGTCTTAAAAAAAGGAGTTTGCACGTCAACTTTCACTCATCGATACGAATTTTTACCTTATATCTATCCCTCTGACATTCATGTCATCACAATGTATCAAGCCGAGTCAGACAAAAAGTCCGGCTTTTTTATAACCGGTATCAGAGCGGTTTTTACGCTATATATAGTGGATTGTTGATTTGTAATACTATATATAGTATAATCCTTGAGCTATTTCCGATAAAACTCTAAAGAGAGAAGCGCAGCGAGGGGAAATCCTATGAAGAAAAATGACATTTTGTCCATACAGAAGCGGGACGGCAGTATCGTTCCGTTCGAGATAGGGAAGATACAATCCGCGATCGAAAAAGCTTTCGTCGCGACCGAGATGGTCTACACCGGCGATATTTTGGAACTGCTCTCCTTGCGGGCGATCGCGAAATGCCAGCCGGATATTGAAAACGGGATCGTCCATCTGGAGAAAGTCCAGGATGCGGTGGAAAAGGTCTTGGTCGAAGCGGGTTTCGTGGAAACGGCGAAAGCCTACATCCTCTACCGCAAGCAACACGAAAAAATCCGGAACTTCGACAAGAATATGCTCGACTTTTCCAGGACGGTCAACGACTATCTGGACCGCTCCGACTGGCGAGTCCGCGAAAACAGCACCGTTTCTTACTCGATCGGCGGCCTGATTTTACACAATAGCGGAACGGTCATCGCCAATTATTGGTTGAACGAGGTCTACGATGAGGAAATCGCAAAAGCCCACCGACGGGCGGACATGCACATCCACGACCTCTCGATGCTGTCCGGTTACTGCGCCGGGTGGAGTTTGAAGCAGCTGATACGCGAAGGCCTGGGCGGGGTGAACGGAAAGATCACCTCTGCGCCGGCCAAACACCTTTCCACCCTGGTCAACCAGATGGTGAACTTCCTCGGCGTTCTGCAAAACGAGTGGGCGGGCGCGCAAGCCTACAGCTCGTTCGACACCTATTTGGCACCCTTCGTCAAAGCCGACAGCCTCAGCTACGAATCGACGAAACAGGCGATCCAATCGTTCATCTTCGGCGTCAACACCCCGAGCCGATGGGGCACGCAGTCCCCCTTTTCCAACATCACCCTCGACTGGACCGTTCCCGAAGACCTGAAGAACGTGCCCGCGATCGTCGGCGGGAAGAACCAGCCTTTCACCTACGGCGACTGCCAGGAAGAGATGGATATGGTCAATCGGGCGTTCCTGGAGATCATGATCGAGGGAGACGCGGCCAATCGCGGCTTCCAATACCCAATCCCGACCTACAACCTTACAAACGACTTCGATTGGGACAACAAAAACGTACCGCTACTGTTCGAGATGACGGCCAAATACGGCACGCCTTATTTTCAAAACTTCATCAACTCCGATCTCAACCCGGGCGACGTCCGCAGCATGTGCTGTCGTCTCCAGCTGGATAAACGCGAACTGCGAAGAAGGGGCGGCGGATTGTTTGGTTCCGACGAATTCACCGGCTCGATCGGTGTGGTGACGCTCAACCTGCCACGAATAGCCTACCTGAGCCTGAATGAACGGGATTTCTTTACGCGCCTCGGCAAGCTGATGGATATCGCCAAACGCAGCCTCGAGATCAAACGGCGCATCGTGGCGAAGTTCAACGAACTCGGGCTATACCCCTACACGAAGCGATACCTCAACCACTTCGACAACCACTTCTCCACGATCGGGCTTGTCGGGATGAACGAAGCGACACTGAACGCCGTTTGGATCGGTCAACCGCTGTACGAACCAGAAGCCCGGGCCTTCGGTTTGAAAGTCTTGGACTTTATGCGGGAAAGGCTCGCGCGATACCAGGAAGAGACGGGAAACCTGTACAACCTGGAAGCCTCGCCTGCAGAGTCCGCTTCCTACCGATTGGCCAAGCACGACAAAAAGGCCTACCCCCAAATCCTCTCCGCGGGAAAGGAAACGCCGTACTACACCAACTCCACGCACTTCCCCGTGAACTATACGGAGGACGTCTTCGAAGCCTTGGACCAGCAGGAGGCCTTCCAGACGAAATACACGGGCGGCACGGTCTTCCACGCTTTCTTGGGAGAACGCCTGTACGATTGGGAAACCGCCAGGGAGCTCGTGAAGAAGATCGCCACGCTGTACCGCATCCCCTACTTCACGCTCAGTCCGACGTACTCGATCTGTCAAAACCACGGCTATCTGAACGGAGAGGTCCACGCTTGCCCGAAATGCGGAAACCCGACGGAGACCTACTCGCGCATCACCGGATACTACCGGCCGATCCAACACTGGAACGCGGGAAAACAAAGCGAATTCGCCGATAGACGAACCTACCACTATCCGGAAGTGGCAGGCTCAAGGCCATTGGGAGGCGAAAGGACCGATGAATTTCAGCGGGTGGCAACGGGTCAGCTTGGTCGATTATCCGAAAACCATCAGCACAGTCGTCTTTACGTCGAAGTGCAACTTTGACTGCGCTTACTGCCACAACCCGAGCCTGAAGACGGCGCAACCCGCCACACACAGCGAAGCCGCGATCCTCGAATACCTCGCGCGCAGACACAAACAGATCGATGCGTTAGTGATATCCGGAGGCGAACCGTCTTTACGCGCCGAGGAGATCATCGGGTTCTGTCATAGACTGAAAACCGCGCTGCCAAACCTACTTATAAAAGTCGACACGAACGGGTCGAACCCGCTCTTCCTCCAGGAAGGGCGGGACGTATTCGATTACGTGGCGATGGACGTAAAAAGCCTGCATTACGACAGGTTCAGCACGACACCGTTTGACACGATCCTACAGAGCCTGGACCTCCTCGACTCGTATCCGCGCCACGAAGTCCGCGTCACAGTCTACCCGCCCTACCTACCCGAAACGGACTTCGAAGAGCTGGGACGGCTGCTAAAAGACAAACGCGTCCGACACGTGACCCTCCAACAATACCGCCCCGTCGACGACATCCCCCCCTATCCGGCGGAAACCCTCCACACCTTCGCGACCCTCCTACAAACCCTCGGCCTCGAAACCTCCTTAAGAACCTAACCCCACAAGGGCATCGCGGCGTAAGCGCTCCTTCTTTTCGCGACAGCGCGATACGCTTTTGTATATGTCTTGAAAAACAGGGTTCGCACAGAGGGCACAGAGAACACAGAGAAAAGACGGGAGAAAGCTCAGTCGAGCCGGCTTCCAGTCGGCCTGTATCTCTGGAAAGATTCCGGGAGCGCCTGGACGTTCCAAAGATCGAATTGCAGAGTCTCGCTGGTTAACCCGCGATATCCCCATAAGGGCATCGCGGCGTAAGCGCCCCTTCTTCTCGCGACGGCGCGATACGCTTTTGTGCACGGGCATCGCGGCGTAAGCGCCCCTTCTTTTCGCGACGGCGCGATACCCGGACTGAATCGCGGCGTAAAGAATACAAAAGGCGGATCGCGGGGTCCCTTCGGTTACCCCGCGATAACCCCATGGCGCGATACCCTTTTGTACAGCCGGATCGCAGAGCTTCGTCAGGATCGCGGGGTCCCGTTGGTTACCCCGCGATGACCCAACACGGGCATCGCGGCGTAAGCGCCCCTTCTTTTCGCGACGGCGCGATACCCGGACTGAATCGCGGCGTAAAGAATACAAAAGGCGGATCGCGGGGTCCCTTCGGTTACCCGCGATAACCCCGCGCGGGCATCGCGGCGTAAGCGCTTCTTCTTTTTGCGACGGCGCGATACCCGGACTGAATCGCGGCGTAAAGAATACAAAAGGCGGATCGCGGGGTCCCTTCGGTTACC
>MWEM01000057.1 GCA_002071085.1 Thermotogota bacterium ADurb.Bin062
TTCGCTGAATCCTTTTTTAACGAGCAGGACGTGATCAAGGTCCAAACCAAAGGAAGCGCCGCCGAGATCACGCTCTTCCCGGTCGACGCCTCTCAGGGGATTATCCAAGACTTGACTCTGAAAGAGAGCGATACCTTTTTTTCTCTCTTCCAAGTAGAGTTTAACGTGCCGGTGGCCTATCGGATCGATCGCGCAGGTAGCAGCGTGGCGGTGTATTTTTCTCACGTCGACCCGTACTTAGAAGAGATCGAAACGGTGGCAAACGGTATACAGTGGTACCGAAAGAAAGAAACTTTGGCGGGATACACCCTACGCGTGTCCTATTTAGAGATCCTATTGAAAGTGGCCGAGATCGAAATCTCACCGGAGCTAGCCCTAGGTGGCATAGGCTATAAAGAAAAGGTGAGCGCGATGGCGAAAAGGAACACGGCCTACGCTGGGATCAACGGGTGTTACTTCGACACCGTCACGAATTTCCCGATCGGTATACTCATTAAGGACGGGAAGCTGTTAAGCGAGCCTTATTACTATCCGCGACCCTATTTTGTGCAAACGAGCGACGGGAAGTACGCCATCCTTAATCTCGACCAAGAAATACAACTGAGTTTAGGGGCCTCCTTATTCCTAGTGAAAGGGGTCAACAAGTTCAGTAAAAACGGCGACGTCATCATCTACACGGAGGAGTTCAGCCAACAGATACCACGACAGGGGGACCGAGAATACGTCGTCGTGGAGAACAACCGCGTGATTTCTAAAGAGTATGCCATTCGGGCACCGAGGAACGGGTACGTCGTGATGCTCTCTCCTATCGGGGTGTCAAAATATGTTAAAATAGGGGATTCGGCGGAAATACGAACGATCGTTTCCGGTTACCCGTATGAGATACAATTTGCGATAGAGGGCGGCCCACAGATCTTGGAAGGCGGAAAGCTGATCTCTAGCGTCGATACAGAGAAAGTGAGATACGGCGAACGGCTGTTGACGGCGCGGACACCGAGAACGGTCGTGGCGATCGCGCCAAACAAGCTTGTTTTTATCGTCATCGACGGGTACCAGTCTTCCAGCGCGGGCTTGACGATCGAAGAGCTGGCCAGTTTCCTCATCAGCAAAGGGTTTACCGACGCGATGTGCTTGGATGGCGGTTCTTCTTCCACAATGGTGGTGAAATCCAGGGTGGTGAACAATCCGCCCGGAGGAGAGCCCGAAATCCCTGTCGGGTTACTGGTCAAACCGAAATAAAGAAAGGTTAGATACTATCATAGCATTAGCGCAAAAACGGAGGTGCTAAAGTTGAGTTTGCCAATGGAAAAACGGAAAACCGTCACTTTGATCGGGCACAACGGGAGCGGGAAGAGCGTGTTAGCGGAAGCCTTCTTGGTGAAAACGGGAAAGGCGGAAAAAATAGGTGGGATTATGAACTACGACCCACTTGAAATAGAGAGGGGCACCAGCCTTTCGAACGCTATCGCGACCTTCGAGTATGGCGATACCCAGCTAACCGTGATCGACACGCCCGGGTTCGGAGATTTTATCAGCGAAGTGATTCTGGGGGTTTTCGTGGGAGAAAACGTCTTGTCCATCGTCAATGCGGGCGCGGGAGTGGAAGTCCAGACCGAGAGAACTTGGCGGATCGCCCAAGAGCAAAAGAAACCCATCATGGTTTTCATCAATCAGATGGACAAAGAAAGGGCCGATTTTGACCAAACGCTCGATGATCTGAAAAAAACCTTCGATATAAAGATGCTGATACTCACACTGCCGATGGGATCAGGAGAGAGTTTTAACGGTGTGATCGACGTCTTGACCCAAAAAGCTTACCAGTACGCGGCCGATGGGTCGGGAAAAACCGCCGAAATCCCGATCCCGGATACGATGAAAGCGCGGGCCAAAGAGGTTTATGAGAAGACGATCGAAGACATCGTTGAAACGGATGAAGTCCTTATGGAACACTATTTAGGCGGTGAAGAGATCGAATTGGACCAGTTGGCCGCCGCGTTGAAAAAGGCTTATTGTAGCGGGCAAGTCGTACCCGTTTTGGCGGGCAGCGCCACCAAAAACGCCGGCACGGACCGCCTGTTGGATTGGCTGACTCGATTGTGCGCCAGCGTCAACGAAGGCCACCCGATCACTACCACGATGGTAGAAGGCGGCGCGGAGGTGGAGGTCCTTCCCAGCGAGAATGAGCCGTTCGTGGGGCTCATCTTCAAAGCCGCCGTAGACCCGTTCATCGGCAAACAATCCTTCATTAAGCTGTACGCCGGAAAAATCGCAACCGGCGACGGTTTCGTCAATACCACGAAAGGTTCTTATGAAAAAGCCGCGCGCATTTACACCATCGTGGGGAAAGAACAAAAGGAGATCAGTGAAGCCGGCGCGGGCGATATCGTCAGCATCCCTAAACTGAAAGAGAGTTCGGTCGGAGACTCCCTATCTCTTGCGGCCAGAAAATTGCTGATACCTACGATAAAGTTCCCTGAGCCTATGCTCTCGAAATCTGTGAAGCCCATATCAAAACAAGACATCGATAAGATTTCCAACGGCTTGGCTCGGCTTTCGGAATCGGATCCCACCTTTGTTTGGGAGCACGACACGGAAACCTCGGAAACGGTGATTTCGGGAATGGGCGCGGTTCATTTGGACGTGATGATCGAGCGATTAAAACGGCTCTTCAAAGTGGAGGTCGAGGTCGGGAAACCGAAAATCGCTTACCGTGAAACGGTCAAGGACTTCGCCGACGCGGAATATAAGCACAAGAAACAAACCGGTGGCCACGGGCAATATGGGCACGTTAAGATCAAGATGTCCCCCTTACCCCGCGGGACTGGATTCGAGTTCATACAGACCATTTTCGGGGGCTCCGTTCCCTATAACTACATCCCGTCCGTGGAGAAAGGAGTCCGCTCTGCGCTTAAAAAAGGCGTGTTGGCCGGTTACCCGGTAGTAGACGTGAAGGTTGACCTCTACGATGGGTCTTACCACGAAGTGGACTCCTCGGATATGGCCTTCCAGATCGCGGCGATTCAGGCTTTTAAAAAAGCGATGTCTATGGCGAAGCCCACGTTGTTAGAGCCGATTATGGAGGTGGAAGTCAGTGTGCCGGATGAAAACGCCGGAGATGCGATGGGCGAAATCACCTCCCGTAGGGGTAGGCCGTTGGGGATGGAAACGGGAGCAAAAGGTTTTCAGGTCGTGAAAGCCAAAGCGCCCTTCGCTGAAATGCTGGACTTCTCAAATAAACTCGGATCGATTACCAGTGGGAAAGGGCATTTCACGATGAAGTTTTCCGAGTATTCCGAAGTGCCTGGAAACATTCAAGAAAAGATCGTGGCGGAACGGAAAAGAGAACAAGAGGAAGCGAATAAGTAGAACGTCCTTCCACACAAGAGGCACGGGGGGCTTGACCTGTTTGAAAACCCTCAACAGATATATTATGAAAAGCGCGATGTTTCCTTTCGTTTTGGGTCTGGGAGGATTCATTGTTTTTGTCAGTATCGAATTACTTTACCAGCTTTCAGAGGTTATCGTCAGTTATAAAGTGCCTATCTGGCGATTATTTGAGCTCCTGTACTACAATGTCCCGATGTTTACGGTGATGGGCGTTCCCGTCGGTGTTTTATTGGCGCTCTTTTGGATTCTCTCTCAAATGGGCTCGAATTCCGAACTGATGGCTTTACAGGTACACGGTGTCTCCTTCAAGAAAATCGTCATCCCGTTTTTGATATTGGGCCTGATATTCAGCGTGTTCTCGTATCTGCTCAGCGATTTCGTGGTCCCGGACTTCAACCATCGCGCGTCAGTCACATTGACCAGGTATGTCTTCAAGCAGCCCGAGAGCACGATCAAGGCCAATCAGTTTTTAGACGTGGGAGATAACCGTTATTTTTACGTTAAGCGATTTGACACCGAAAAGGCGACTTTCGAGGACGTTCTCCTTTACGACCTGTCTCAGTCGGATATGCGCATCTATTACGCGCGACAAGCAATTAAATCCGAAGACACCGGACGCTGGAAGCTGGTGGAAGGGCGGGTCTTCACGATGGACCGTCAGGGATTGATGAAGCTGGACACCGTCTTTCAGGAAACGGAGATCGACCTGACGAAAGACCTCGACGAATTCATTCGAGACACCTCCAAAAGAGCGCAGGACCTTACTTCCAAAGAACTGTGGGTAAAGATCGAAGCTTATAAAAAAATGGGCATCCGCACGAATTCTTTGGAGGTCGAGTTTCATACCCGATTCGCAAACGCTCTGGGGCCGATCATCGTCGCCTTCCTCGGTGTTCCCTTGTCACTCACCTTCAATATCAAAAGCAAATCGTGGAGCGTCATCTTCACCTTCATTTTAATCGTGCTGTACCAGGGTAGCGGAGCGTGGATGTCCGCCTTAGGGAAAGACGGGGAAACGTTGACCCCCTTTCTCGCCTCTTGGCTGCCGGACATCGGTTTCGCCATTATTGGGTTCATTCTCTTCATCCTTTTGGACACGAAACTGATGTATCGACTTAAAGAGATGTTCAGCCGATTGTTCACCTTTTCCGTCGCCTCAAGAGTCTTCATCCTCCTCCTCTTTCTTTTTTTTTGGCAGGTGACGGGTTTTTGTAATAATCAGACAACCTCGAAGACAGGGACCGATACGACCGCTGTCGCCACACCAACGGCACCTCCGAAAGCGCCGAAGGAACCCGCCCCTTCCCTGCCGACGACGAACCCGTTGATCCCTGCGTCTGACGAGCTTCTGATAAAGATCAGTGCCGACGAGATGGACTATAATGGACGCGAGAAAACGATCACGCTTACGGGCAACGTCATCATCGAATACGATCAGATGACCCTTCAAGCGCCCAGAGTGACCGCTTACCTAGAAAACGAGGAGTGGGTAGATTACTTCCTTGCTGAGTCCGAAGGCGCGACGAAGGTGACGCTCAAGCAAGAAAAAGAATACTACCAGGCTCAATTGGTCAAAGCTTACGTCAAACGGAACGCCTTTTTTTTGTACCACTTAAGAGGGACCTTTAAACAAAAGAACCAAAAGGGGCAAGAAAAGCCCTTGATCCTCGTTTCAGATAAGAGCCGGAGCAAGACCTTCGTGAACAAACACGTCACCGAAGTCCAAACTGGATATTTAACCACTTGTGATTTGGATAAACCACACTACCGGTTCGAGGCGGGCTACATCGTAGTCAAGGAATCGAAAGAGATCATCGCATACGACCTGTTGCTCTATGTTCTCAATATCCCGATATTGCCTTATCCAGTATATTTCGCCGATATGACGAAAGAGAAGCAACCGGTCGAGATCTCCTTTACTTTAAGCGGAGAGGGCGGTCTACAGACGCATTTGGAATACACCTATCTCGATCGCGCGAACGAGAAAGGCGTCATCAAATTCGACACCGTTGAGAAAGGGCCAAAAAAAGGCGCGACAATAGTGACAGAAAACAAGTTCGCGCTCCCGTTTGATATCATAGGATACCTGAATATGACTCATAAATCCACCAACGATTTCAAGGATCAAACTCGAATCCTCGATTTCAATGTCAGTAAAACTTTCGAGAATAAACTCATAATGAAAGCCTACTATAAATCCACACGTGTCCTGGAAAACGAAGCGACCTCCAAGCGTGATGGCAGCGTCGGGCTGGAGTTTTCCGGCCCTTTTTTTTTGAAAGGGCTCAGCTTTTCATTGAAGGCGAACAGGACAGAAAATCGCTCCTTGACCGCTTCAAAAAACACTTACGAGTTTCCGACCTTTACAATCGGCAGCTACTCGCAGGTGTTGTTCAAAGATTTCTATCCCGTCACGATCACGTTAGACCCTTTCTCCCTCACCGGAAAGGCGGTGACTCCCGCGGCGACATCGATTGTAGAAGCCTTGGACGTATTGGATTATACGACTCATCAAAGTATAAAGATCGGTTATAGCGCACTTAAGGTCGACGACGTCACGCTCGTTAAGCCCATGAAAACCGACCTGGTGCTCGACATGGATTTCAACAAAAGAGATTTCACCAACTATTTCATAATAAAAAATACCGTTCCGTTTCAGAATGTCGGTTTCCAATTTGGGCAGAAAGACAAAGCCTTCGTAGGTTTTGACAGCGCATACACCGTGCGTTTGGGATATATCCGTCACAGAAACAACCAAACGGCTTGGCGGTATTCCGAAAACGTCCTGTCGGAAGCATCGGTGAACCTGTGGTGGCTCAATCATCAAATGACGCACAACTACGTTTTTCTCATCGCCGATGGAGAAAACTATTCGGCGTTGGGAGAGGACGTCGCAGAAAGAAACGCGCTCAGCATGACGACCATCTTACAGGTCCCCTTTCTGTTTTCCAAGTTCACTTTGAAGAACGGTTTCGATTTTATGAAGAAAAGCGATCGGATGAGCGACCCGACATTAATATCGAATACGACGATCAAAGTACAGCAACTGTCATTCGATATGACCACCACCAGTCCCTACAGTTTGGAACTGAAACAATTTGTCAGCACCGTGTACACTTTCAACCTCACCCATCCCTATGGAAACTCAAGCCTGGATTTCACCTACGTTTACGAGCAGCCGGATGAGAAGAATAAGAAGAAGGGGGAGGAGTGGAAGGGGCCGGTAGACAAAATCACAAACTCCAACTCGCTCAGATTCAACAACTTAGGTCTCGTGAGCTCTTTCACCGAAGATCTTAATTTCACCTGGACAACATCTGGGACGGCAACTGAAACCGGGGGATTTGAGCTCAATAAGCTAATACAAAAAAACACTCTAAAATTGAAAGGGTTCGGTACCCTGAAATCTCTACAAAACACCTTTGATTTTGAATACTTTCCTCAAAAACCCGCTAAAGACCGTTGGTCTTATATCAACGATGACTTATCTCTTGAGTTCGACAAGTTCACAACTACTATGACTTTGAAATGGAAACCACGCAAGTCGATGTACCTCGGATTGGTCGGAACTTTTCCAGGGTTCTCTTTTAAGTTCGACACCAATTACAACATTGAAACCTTCGCGTTTCAAAGTATGGGGCTCACGCTAAATAAAGACCTCCATTGCTGGGAAAACACGACGGAAATAAAGTTCGATTATATCGATTCAAAATTTAAGCTGGCGAGCTTCGCGACCACCTTCCGTATAAAATCCTTCACAGAAAAATTCTTTAGGGCCGATCCGGTGAAGAAAACTTTCGACCTTTCCATTTTTTAAAAGAACGAATATCCACAAGCCGAGAGGCGCAAGTTTCGTGTTCGACACGGAGCTTTTTAAGCAGGAATTTTCTGGCAATTCGGGCAATAGTATACGCTACCGCCCATATAAGCCTCTTTCGCGATCGTTTCGCCACATCTAGGGCACGGTTTTCCGGCAGTGTTTTTACTCATCTGAGTTTGGTATCCGCCGCAGGCCCCAAAAAGATCTCTTTCAGTATCCCGGCCTCCAAATTCGGCCATTTCCTTTAGGGTTGTTTTCAAGATTTTATACAATAACGATTTCTCCTCTTTTGTCAAGGTCCCGATTTTTCGCTTCGGATGCAAACCCGCCCGGAATAGGATATCCTGCAAAACACCGTTACCCAAGCCGGGAATCCGCTGCTCTGTGGCCAAGAATCCCTTCGCAGGCATTTTCTGCATATCCGGATTGTCGATTAACTCCTCAAAATATTGTTGGTTAAACGCATCAGACAACGCGAACGGCTTCGATTTCGCGCTCAGGTAATACGGATTGTCGAAACTCCCGCTTGGGAAACACCAAAGCCCGCCATACATCTGTACAACCGCGCTGAGATACGAGCCGTCTTCAAAACCGATGAGAAGCTGGTCCTTTTTCGGAACGGTAGAGTCCGTTGGACAGAAGGTTAAACGGATGCCATCCCCGAACAGAATCACAGCTCCCGAGGCGCAGATTTCGACCATACTGCCGATCCCAGTCGCGAATTCGATCTTTTTGCCCGTTAACAACTTCGGATAGTCTTCCGGACGTTCGTAGTACCACGCCATTTTGTGTGGCGTTCGCTGGGGCAACACTTTTGTGACCGTTTTTCCCCGCAAGGATTGTGAGATTTGCTTCGCTAAAACGACTGATTCTGGTATTTCGATCATACGCGACCTCCTGCGAAAACTTTTTTAAAATAGGCATCACTTATCCTGAAAACGATTATATCACCAAAAAACCGCCGTGTGGGTCAAGTTATGGGGTGACATAACAAAGGGGTTCATTGCGGGGTAACCAACTGGATCCCGCGAAACGCCTTTTGTTCTTTTTACATCGGTCCAGGAGCGCCCTGAGAACGCCGGACTTTAGTCTGGCATGTGTTTTCTTTTTCCCGGAGAGCCCTGTCCCTAGTCAGCTTTTCCACTGTGTTCTCTGTGCCCTCTGTGCGAACCCTGTTTTTCAAGACATATACAAAACCGTATCGCGCCCCCGCGGAAAGAATGAGCGCTTACGCCGCGTTGACCGTGTGTGGTTATCGCGGGGTAAGTGGCTTTTACGACCCCGCGATACGCCTTTTGTTCTTTTTACATCGCCCCGGGAGCGCCCTGAGAACGCCGGACTTTAGTCCGGCACGTCTTTTCTTTTTCCGGGAGAGCCCTGTCCCTAGTCAGCTTTTCCACTGTGTTCTCTGTGCCCTCTGTGCGAACCTTGTTTTTCAAGACATATACAAAACCGTATCCCGCCGTCGCAAAAAGAAGAATCGCTTACGCCGCGATGACCGTGTGGGGTTATCGCGGGGTAAGTGGTTTTTACGACCCCGCGATACACCTTTAGCCCTTTCTACGCGAGATGAGCCTGTGCAAATGCATATCGCGCCGTCGCAAAAAGAAGGGGCGCTTACGCCGCGATGACCGTGTGGGGTTATCGCGGGGTAAGTGGTTTTTACGACCCCGCGATACGCCCTTAGCCCCTTCTTTCTTGGACGCAATAGGCCCGTGCAAAAGCGTATCGCGCCGTCGCAAAAAGAAAGGGCGCTTACGACGCGATGACTAGAGAGACAAAGAATTGAGCGATCGATTCTGGCCTTGTTTCTTGGCGGCCCCTCATAACGTGACGCACACGAACGCTCGAATGATAAGAGAACTCAGGTATAATCGCTGAAGAGAAACAGAACGAAGGATACGCGCCACATCGTGAAAACTTAGAATAGAGAATCCGATTCTTATTCAATGTGCCGGGAGGTTTGATGACGTGGGCAACAAAAGCAACACCCGATTGTTCAATGGCATTGCCCCCATCTACGGATTATTTTATCGTCGTCAGAAATCCGAATTTCGGAAGGTGTTGGAACGCGCTCACCATGTTTTAGATCCTCGGCGCTTTAAAACCGTCCTCGATGTCGGATGCGGAACGGGGGCTTTGTGCGCGGCTCTCTATGAAAAAGGCTTCGACGTGACCGGTATCGATCCGGCAGAAAATATGCTGAAAATCGCGAGAAAAAAGGCAAGGCACACCCAGATTCGGTTCATTCAAGCGAGCGTTTTGGAGGGACTCCCTTTCGCGGACCGTGCTTTTGATCTCTCGATCGCCTCTTATGTCGCACACGGTCTGAAACCGCAAGACCGGCAGCGCCTATATGCGGAAATGAGCAGAGTGACGAAGTCCCAGGTCATCGTCTATGACTACAATGCGAAACGCGGGCTGTTGACCACGGTGATCGAGTGGTTGGAAAGAGGCGACTATTTCAACTTTATCCGCCTCGCGGAATCGGAAATGAAATCGTGTGTCTTCTATTTGAAAGAGTGTTTTTCGGAAGTCCGGGTTTTGGAAGTGGGAAAGCGGGCGGCTTGGTATATCGGAAAACCAGCCCGATAAGGGCGGCGTTACCCGAAATTGAGACGATACTTTTACCTCGTAGAGCAGAAGATGTTTTAATAACGGATCAATTGACAAAACCAAAAATATGAGCAGCCGGTTGGGAATTGACGTCAGAAAAAGTGGTATGATTAGAACAACCTGCTCACGAAGGAGGATCACCAAATGGAAAAGAAATACCTGAACCCGTTGATCGACTATACTTTCAAGAAGGTATTTGGAAATGAGAAGCACAAAGAGATCCTGATCCATTTTCTAAACTCCTTAGGTATTGGAAGCCAAGGGCATAAGATCGCCGACGTACGCATACTCGACCATACGATTGAAAAACGGTTCAGGCCGAACAAGAATTCGATAATGGACATCAAGGCAACGTTTAGCAACGGGGAGCCGGTGAACATCGAGGTGCACATACTCCCATACACACACGTCGCTCAGAGGGCGACATACCATTTAGCGAAAATGTATTCGGATCAAGCGGAGCAAAGCGATGATGACGACAAGCTGCACAACACCGTCGTGGTGAATGTTTTAGGGCACAATCAGTTTGAGCACGACAAGATCCATTCGGTCTATCGGATGCTGGACTCAAAAACGTGTGAAAAGCTTTGTGATACTCTGGAGATACACTTTTTAGAGATGCCAAAGATTGGCACGAGTTCGCAAAAATTAGGTAAAGAGCTGACGGGCTGGTTATTATTCTTGACCGACCCGGGAAACCAACGGACCATTGAGCTTGGGAAGGAGGTAGGAGAGATAGGACAAGCGATCAACCTTTTAGAAGAACTGAGCCAGAGCCGAGAAGAGCGGGCGATAGCGGAAGAGCGTGAGAAAGCGCTTAACGATGAGCGTTCCTTTGGGAACGTCGAATAAAAAAAGGATATAGACAATGGCGGGAGAAAGAGTAATTTTTTAATCGCCAAAAAGCACGAACTTAAAGTGAAGGACTTATCGGAGGTCTCGGCGATCACAGGAGTATCTCTCGACAACCAGATGAGCATCGATATCACAGGGTTGTAGAAACCGGGCGGTCCTTCTCGTTCGCCGATCGTTCTATCTAGAAACACGCGAGGGATACTAGACAGACAAATCCGGGCGGTTGATCGTATTAGCCGGAAGAAAGACCTTTTTCCCTCAATGCCCTATCTTTTCGAACTTTACTGTTTGTGAGGTTTGCAAAAAACCCATAAGACCCTCTATTGGTAATCGGTTTTAAACTGGATAAGAATTCAGGTGTCTTCGATAGTAGTCAAGCTCGAGCGCATCCGGCTCAGTGGCCAAAATAGCGGGTAGGAGCGCTTTATAACCGTCAAGCCCGCTTTTTGAAGTAGGTGACTTTCTTGAAATCGATCCTATGGATAATAGTCTTTCTTTCAGTGATACTGATACTCGTTTTTGCTCAAGCGAACTTGATCGCAGAAAAAAAGGAGACAACGATGACTAGCGACGGAATCAGAGAGTACTTATGGAAAAACGCCCAGAAAGACAAGAGAATACTGTACTTGGCTGGCGGGTGTTTCTGGGGTGTTGAAGGCTACTTCAAAAGAATCCCCGGGGTGTTGGAGACACGTACCGGGTACGCAAACGGATTGACGGAAAATCCAACCTACCAAGAGGTCATCGGCGGCTCAGGCCACGCGGAAACGGTAAAAATCGTATACAATGAGAACGTCATACACCTCGAGGAGTTGATTCTGCATTTTTTAAGAATCATCGACCCGTACTCGGTGAACCGTCAAGGCAACGATGTCGGGGTACAGTATCGTTCCGGCGTTTTCTATCCCGATGAAACTCAGCGTCAGAGGGCTCTCGCCGTGATCCAGCAATACGAAACCCAACAGAGAAGAAAGACCGCGATAGAGGTCACACCATTGGCCGGGTTTTATGATGCCGAAGATTACCACCAAGACTACCTCGACAAAAACCCTTACGGTTATTGTCATATCTCCCTGAGAACCGCGGCTGAACCGCTAATCCCTTACAAGATCCACAAAGACGGTTCTCCAGACGCCTTGAGACTCAGAATCGGTGATCTCGCATATAACGTGACTCAGAATTCTTCCACCGAGCGGGCTTTCTCTAGTATCTACGATAATTTCTATGAAAGGGGCATCTACGTGGACATCGTAGGAGGGGAGCCGCTTTTCTCTTCGGATGCGAAATACAAATCCGGAAGCGGGTGGCCCAGTTTCACCAGGCCAATCACCGCCGACGCCTTGGAATACGTTGTAGATGAGAGCTATGGTATGCAAAGGATAGAAGTGCGCAGCCGGCAGAGCGGGTCGCACCTGGGCCACGTTTTCGACGACGGCCCGCGCGAAAGCGGCTCCCTCCGTTATTGCATCAACGGCGCCGCTTTGCGTTTCATACCGTACGATGCTATGGAAAGAGAAGGGTACGGCGCCTACAGAATTTTCGTGAAGTAGTCTGCCGCAGAAGTTGCTACGCGATCAAACCCTACACGAAAAGCGCACGACACGTACGGTTTATCTTTGGCGCGGCGATATGCTTATTGTGTGGGAATAATATCGATGTGTAGCAAAAAAAAAGCGAATGAGGATGACCGTATGTGTGATCGCGCAGCAAGTGGTTTTTACGACTCCGCGAAAAACCTGCCAACTTAAAAGGTGGCGTTCTCAGAGAACATGCCGAACTAAAGTTCGGCGTTCCCAGGGCGTTCCCAGGAGTTCCCTAGCGTATCGCGCCGTCGCGAAAAGAAGGGGCGCTTACGCCGCGATGACTCCATAGACCAAAAATCGTGCGGACGACGCTGGTCTTGTTTCTTGGTGATACCTCATAACTTGACACACACTGTATATTTATTATGTCGTTTTATGAGGTATAGTATGAAATAATATATACTGGTATAAGCGAAAAACGGAGGTGCGTGATGGATATCTTAGAACTGTTCAATATGCTAACCAATGACAAAACGTTGGATAGCCTTGCTGGTAGCGTCGGGGCCACTAAAACGCAAACAAAACAATTGGTGGATTTGGCTATGCCTACAATGATGAAGGCAATGGATCGAAACACCGGCGTGTCGAAAGGGGCGGACGGGCTGCTGAAAGCGCTGAAACAGCACCAGGATGACGATGTTAAAAAAATGGTTATGGACTTCAATACCGTCGACAAAGTCGATGGCTCGAAAATCGTCAATCATATTTTCTCACAAAAAACCGAGCAGGTCGAAAAAAACCTGGCTAAGCATACGTCGCTGCAAAAGGATCAGGTATCCAACGTGCTCAGTCAATTGGCCCCTATCTTGCTCGGGGCTTTGGGCAACCAACAGAAAGGGCAACCCGTGGATGTCTCCAATCTATCGAGTTTTTTGAACGGCACGATGGAGAAAACGGGTCAAACCGGGATGATGAGCTTGGTTGAATCGTTATTGGATAAAAACAAAGACGGGAACATCTGGGACGACATCCTACGCTTTTTCGCGGGCTTATTCAAAAAGAAATAAGCCAAACCGTAGTTTTATAGCGTGAATTGCGAGTAATGCCGCTCAACACCCTCTATGGATCTTGTTTCCTTGTAAGCGTGGCTTGAAACTGTAGAGCTAGCAACTAGATTCGGGATTGGCCATATTTGCGTGCGAACGAGGGAACTTGGGTTTCTCGAAATGTTCTCAGAGGAGGAAAAATCGCTTTGGGTCGGAAGACCCACGCCGGTCCGAGTACCTATCCGGTCGATCTGTCGCGTTTGAGAGGTACATACGACCGGGCGAGAAGGAAGAGGTTTCTATAGACAAGGATAGCCTGGTGTCCACAAAGGATTTTTCGATGAAACCTATAAGGTCGAGTGTAGATAATATATTGCGAAAATCAAACACCCGTGAACTCGCGCTCACGGGGCTATTCGTTTCCCTAACCGCGGTAGGGTCTCAAATTAGTATCCCGCTGGGTCCAGTCCCTTGGACATTGCAAGTGTTTTTCGTTTGTTTGACCGGCGTCTTCTTGCCCGCAAAGGAAGCCTTCTTCGCGCAGAGCCTGTACCTTCTTCTCGGGCTCTTGGGTTTTCCAGTTTTTTCAAGATTTGGTTCGGGAATTCCGTTTCTTTTTGGCCCTACCGGCGGTTTCTTGCTCACCTTTCCCTTGATGGCGTTTATAATCGCGAAAGCACGAAGTCTTGCCGCTTTTGCGGCAACTTGTTGTTTAAGCCTCGCCCTGCTCTATCTCTTCGGAGCTCTTTGGTTGAGTTTCTACTTGGGAAGCATTGAGAAAGCGCTTCTCGTCGGCGTTCTTCCGTTCTTGGGCTGGGACCTCTTGAAAGTGTTCTTCATCATACGAATCGTAAAACGCACCGGAAGGTTTCGAACTGAAAATACCGAACCCGTCTACGCTCCGATAAACGTTAGAGATTTAAAAGACCGATAGGCTGAGCCTATTCGGCTAAAAAAGGAGGAGAAACTGATGGAACCGGGAAAGTTAGACTATAGAAAAACGGATAAACGCTACTATCTTCCGAAAACCGACCCGGAAGTCATCATCGTTCCGGCCTTTCACTTTTTTGCTCTCGAAGGGGAGGGTGATCCGAACACAGAAAGGTTCGCCCGACACGTCGAAACTTTATACGCGCTGTCCTATACGTTGAAAATGCTCCCGAAATCCGGTGTTTTTCCGCAGGGATATCAGGACTACACGGTCTACCCTTTGGAAGGCGTTTGGGACGTGAAACCGACATCAAGATCAGCATTAACCGATCATTCCGCCGTTATCAATAAAGACGATTACCTTTATCGCATCATGATTCGCCAACCCGATTTCTTAACTTCGGACTTGGCGCAGGATATCTTGGAAAGGACGAAGAAGAAAAAGCCCAAACTGCCGATAGAAAACGCCGAGTTCGAAATC
>MWEM01000058.1 GCA_002071085.1 Thermotogota bacterium ADurb.Bin062
TTAATCGATAAAAACCAATCAAAAAGCGAGCAGTGGCAATATGTCAAGGCTCGCTTTTTCTTTTTCGCTGTTTATGCCCTTTTGAGGGTGTTCCCGTGACAAAGTCAGGAACGGACAAAGGCGCACTTCTTTATTTCGATATTGGCGTATCATCTACTGAACTGGATCGAGCAACGATTGAAGGAAACGGGAGACCATCGACGATGGTCGACCATCCGGAAGACACTCTCTTCCCATCAACAGAGTACGGTTGTCTTTCGGGACGAAGGGGATAAGGTGTACCATTTGAGGGTATTTGGAAAACCGGAATCTCCTCACGAGGATATCTACAAGAAGCTGGGTGTTCCGATGCTTAAGAACAGGCAACTGACTTACGTGGCTCGACGATTGTAGTGGCCAACTTTTTTTGAGGAAGTGGCTTTTACCGCCGTTTGTAGCGCTTCTAGTCGAAAGTAGGGCTGAGAAGTTCGCCGCGACCGTTCTGATGGTTGAAGCGTTCAATGCGCTTTTCCTCACCTAAAAATAAAGGTCGGCTTTTCAGCCGACCGATTTCCGTTCGTACCGCTTGCGCTACACTCTTCAGTTTATCGGGTACATAATCCTAAGGGAGGAGGGGGTTTTGCTGCCGTACTGTCTGGGTAGAACAGCCTTTAACCACCGATGCGATTATAACCCCTCCACCTTAAAAAGCGATTAGAGGTTATTCTTCGTTTTTCTATCGCGAGCTATCACTTGCAAGAAACGCCGGCCAATGTCCGGATCGAACTGAGTGGCCAGATTTCTTTCGATTTCCCGCATAGCTTCCCATTCGGGCAGCGCCTCGCGATAGGGACGGTTGGAGGTCATAGAATCGTAGGCGTCCGCAACGGCGATCACTCTAGAGAACAGCGGAATTTCTTCACCAAACAAACCTTTGGGGTACCCACCGCCACCCCATCGTTCATGATGATACAAGACGGCTTTCGCCAGATCCTCGAGTTCCTCCGAGGTTTTCAACACCTCGGCCCCCCATACCGGATGTTGTTTGATCGTCTCGAATTCTTCTTCCGTTAGCGGAGCTTCTTTACGAAGAACCGACATCGGCACCAAAATCTTCCCGATATCGTGCACCAAACCGGCCCAGTAGATCCGCGTGATATACTCTTTTGGCCATCGCAACGCTTCCCCGATACGGGCGCAGTAAGAGGCCACGTTTTCTGAATGGCCTTTCGTATAGGGGTCGATGAACTCCAGGACTTTGATCATCGCTAACAAGAGCTCTTTTTGAAACTTCCCCTGATTGACCATATACCGCTGTAGCGCCAGAAACGCGGAGGCCACATTAGAAAACGAACGCGCGATATTCAGATCCGAAGGCGTGAAGTCGATAGGATTCCCTTCCGCGATATCGAGAGAGATAGACCCCAGTTTTTCCGCGCCTAGGGAGAGTCGGCAAACGATCGAAGACCGAATGGGGCGGGTCGCCTTCCGTATCTTTTCCATTAAGTCCGGGGGAACTTGAGAGTTGTGTTCCGGGCCGAGGAGTTCCGAAACGACGATCGGTTCCGCAGTCCAAAACAGATAACTCGAACTCAGGTCGAGCTTCTTCAAAGCGGTTAGGTCGTGTCCGACGGCGTGAACAAAACGCCATTTTTCTTTCTCTATCACCGAAATGCTGCCAAAATCGGTGACCGGGATGAGTTTCATCAGCATCTCCAAAAGGTTCCCCAGAAAGGATTCGTCTTTTCGTATGACCGATTCCGAAAGAGAGGAGGTCAACGCGATGATCTCATTCAAACGGTCCATCGAAAGGTGCTGCTGCTCACCAGCCTCCTGGAGTTGGAGGTTCGCGTATTCCAGCTCTTCATTGGTTTCTCTCAGCCGATGGTTCACGTCTTCCAAGTCGAGAAAGTCCCGCTCGGTACGGCCGGCGATCTCATTAAATACGCGACCGATGGTTAAAACCTCTCGATAGCCGGTGGGTCGCACACGCACAGTGAGGTCGCCACGGCCGTATTTTTGTATATCTTTTTCAAGGGCTAGCAAAGGCGCGGCCAACTTCTTGCTCGCGTAGAGCAAAGAAAGCACGATGCAAATAGACAACACGGCGGAAGCGGCGAGGATGAACCCGATAATCCGCCGCCTATTTTCGAAAAATAGGGATTGGTCCACTGTCACTCCTATGAACCAGCCCGGGGAGTTCGCGATAGGTTCATAGATTAAAACGTCTTTGGACCCTGCGGGTGAAAGCGTCTCTCGGAAACCTCCACACCGGGATTGGATGGCACACAGAAGCAATTCGGCAGCGCGTTCGTCCAGTGGGAGCGGGTCGCTTTCGATGGCGGGTCCCACCGAGTCGACTAGCGCCCCGGACGCAGACGGGTGAGAAAGAAAAAACCCGTCCGCCGTAACGATCCAACCGGCGCCGTTGCCTGTAAGGCGTAAACCGGCCGCCACTTCCGAGAAGTAATCGAGATAAACCGTAGCCTTAATGGCCCCACGATATTTCCCGTTCTTGTCAACGGACGCTTTCCAGATTTCTAAAACCGGTTTCTTGGATAACTCCGAGAAGACGGGGCCGGCGAACACGAATTCTTCCGGTTTCTCTCTCGCTTCGTTAAGGTGCGGATTGCTTGACATATTGAGGAGGTATCCCAAGGAATGAAGGGCTCGCCCAGTGGTATCCGCAAATAAAAAAGACTCAAATTGAACGGGGTTTCGGTTGAGGAGGCGCCGGATATAAGGGTGTTCGAAGCTCGCTTTCCCTGGGTCGTCGATCAAGAGATACGAGACGTTCTGCAGCTCTTCTTCGATCATACCCAACCAAGCGGAGACGGTCTCGGACTTGGCCATCAGGGTTTCTTTGCTTTGAGCGATCGCGCCTTTGGTTTCCAGGTCCGATAAACCCCAACCCAGCAGCCAAGTAAAGAGGAACAGCAAGATGAAAACCATAGGTAAAAGCGTCAGAAGCAGCCTGCTTTTCAGACTTCCTATCCGAGGTAAAGCTCGTAACCGGGCTAACCTATTTTGGCCTCCTCTAGGCCGTTTCTTCCACGTTGGCACGAAATCCTCGAACCTCCTAAAAAAAAGAACGCCCTTAAAGGCGTTCTCAACCGTTACTTCGAGTGTTCAAAAAACGTCTTATAAGCCAAATAAGTCTCGTAAACGTCTGCCTTGCTCACGATCTCATAAGGCGAATGCATCCCTAAGACCGCCACGCCGGCGTCGATCACCGAAAGTCCCTCGTTGGCGAAAAATAGTGCGACGGTACCTCCACCGCCCTGGTCGACTTTGCCTAGCAAACCGTTTTGCCAGACGATACCGGCTTCGTTAAACAGGCGACGAATATAGCCGACGATCTCCGCGTGCGCGTCGCTGGCCCCTCCTTTTCCCCCTCGGCCTGTGTACTTGGTGATCGTGATCCCGTAACCGAGTTTCGCGGCGTTTTTCTCTTCGTGTACTTCTTTGAAGGAGGGATTGATGCCTGCCGCCACATCAGCGGAGATGACCATCGATCTTTCGATGATCGTATCGATCGACGCTTCCGTATGGTACAAAGGCAACAAACGCTTTATCAGCTTTTTCCAAAAAGTATGGTTCGCGCCCGTGCTGCCGACGCTGCCGATCTCTTCCTTATCCAATAGAATCGTACAGGCAGTTTTCGACACAGAACGCGCATCAAACAAGGCTTTCAAAGCCGTATAGGCGCATACCCGATCGTCATGGCCGTAAGCCGCCAACATGCTACGGTCGAATCCGACGTCTTTGGGCTCTATCGCGGGCACGATCTCCAGTTCGGCGGAGAAGAGATCCTCTTCCACGAAACCGTATCTTTCGTTCAGAAGGTTGAGAACGTTCAGCAAAACCAGGTCCTTAACCCCTTCGGTTTTTTCGAAAGTTAACGGGATACTGCCCATTAGGACGTTGAGCGTTTCCGCTTGGAAGACTTTCGTGATATCCCCTTCTCGTCGATCGAGATGGGGTAACAGGTCGGAGATCACGAAAATCGGATCACCGGGCTCGAACCCGATCCGAACGGGCACCTTTTCCCCGTTCGCTTTCATCACGACGCCATCGATCCCTAAGGGAACGTTAAACCATTGGTATTTCTTTACCCCGCCATAGTAATGCGTTTTCGCCAAACACAAGTCGGTATCCTCGTACAAAGGCGCCGGTTTGAGATCCAAACGGGGAGAGTCGACGTGCGCGGCGACAAAATTGACCCCATCCGCGATATCTTTCCCCAAAACCCAAAAAGCGACGGATTTGCCACGGTTGTTGTAATACACTTTCTGACCTTCCAACTTCTTCGGAGGATTCTCCAGAAAGGTCTCGAACGGAATATAGCCGTTTTCCTCCGCCAATCGTATCGTTTCGTTTACGGACGTCCTTTCGGTAGTCCCAGCGAACAAGAACCGTTTGTACCCTTCGTTAAAGGCGAAGATCTCCTCTCTATCTCGCCTAGACCACGCCGATACCGGCTCCCGTCTCAGCCGTTTATGTATGTCTTTCACGGGATTTCCGGTGGTTTCTTTTTTCGCCATAACTCACTCCTTCGTTTTCTCTATTTGATTAAAGCGACTTTAATCCTTTTTCGACGATATCGCGCGTATCTCGCGCGATCACAAGCTCTTCGTTGGTTCCGATCACCAATACGGGAGTTCTCGAATCGGGAGTCGTGATGATGATATCTTCTCCACGTCTATTGTTCTTTTCGGGATCGATCGTGACGCCTAAGTAGCCCAAGTATTCGCGGCAGAGCTCCATCCGTAAATTCGGCGCGTTTTCTCCGACACCGGCGGTGAAGACGATGGCGTCGACCCCGTTCATAGCGGCCGTATACGCCCCGATGTATTTCGCGATACGGTATTGGTAAATATCCATCGCCAAGCGGCAGATTGGCTCTTTTTCCTCCACTTTCGCTTCGATATCCCGCATATCACTGCTAAACCCGTCCGATAGGCCGAGCATCCCGCTCTTCTTGTTCAGGATACCGTAGACCTCTTCGGCCGTCTTACCCTCTTTTTCTTGTAAAAAAACGATAATCGAGGGGTCAATGTCTCCGCTCCGTGTGCCCATGACTAACCCCTCCAAAGGAGTGAAACCCATAGAGGTGTCGACCGATTTCCCGCCACTGACCGCGGTGATCGAGGCGCCGTTTCCCAAGTGACAGGTGATGATTTTCATCGTGTTGTAATCTTTTCCTAACATTTGAGCGGCAACCTGAGAGACATAGCGGTGAGATGTCCCGTGAAAACCGTACCGGCGTATCTTGTACTTACGGTAATACTCCATAGGGATTGCGTACAAATACGCTTTCGCGGGCATCGTACTATGGAACGCGGTATCGAAAACGGCCACGTTGGGGATGCCCGGAAGCAGCCGCATCGCGGCGCGTAATCCGACGATGTTCGGCGGGTTGTGCAACGGCGCCAAATAGGCGTTTTCCTCCAAAGCGTGTATGACGTCGCTTTCGACCAAAACGGAGCCCGAAAACTTTTCGGCGCCGTGCACCACACGGTGACCAACCGCTTTAATCTCGCTCAAGTTGTCGAACACGCCTTTCTCGGGGTCGGTGATCGTATCTAGAATCAGTTTCAACCCGTCGTCGTGGTGGGGCGTCGGTTTCTCGATCGTATACTTGTCTTTTCCTCGTGTATGCTTCAGTTGCGATCCCGGTATGCCGATACGTTCGACGAGCCCTTTGCAAAGCACTTGCTCGGTTTTCATATCCAGCAGCTGATACTTGATCGAGGAGCTCCCGGTGTTTATCACCAGTATTTTCACGTCATTCCTCCTCCAAACCCCGGCTCAGGCTCTACCCGATGAGCCTAAGACGCGCATCCTGGCTTTTACGACCTCTTTAACCGATTCTACCGCCGGTCCGAACAGTTTACGCGGGTCGATCTCGCTGGGCTTGTCCGTTAACGCCTTTCTCAACACCCCAAGAAAGGTGATTCTGAGGTCGGTATCGGTATTGACCTTATTGATACCGGCTTCCACACATTCTTTTAAAACCTGGAATGGGACACCTTTCGCGCCTTCGATCTTTCCGCCATACCGATTGGCCAGATCGACCATTTCTTCGGGCACCGAAGAGGCGCCGTGTAGGACTAACGGAATCCCCGTCAGTTCCTTCACCTTTTTTAGCCTTCGTATGTCTAACCTGGCTTCCCCTTTGAACTTGAAAGCGCCGTGACTGGTGCCGATAGCGGGCGCGAGAAAGTCTACACGGGTTCTTTTCACGAAGTCCTCAGCCTGAGCGGGGTCTACTAAAATGGATTCGGCAGCTTCCACATTATCCTCGATCCCCTTCAGGGTTCCCAATTCCGCCTCCACCGATACGCCTACGGCGTGAGCGATTTCGACGATGCGTAGGGTTTCTTTGAGGTTTTCTTCATAAGGCAGAGCGGACGCGTCTATCATTACCGATCCAAAGCCCGCTTTGATACAGGCTACGATATATTTGAAATCCTTCCCGTGGTCCAGGTGCAAAGCGACCGGGATCTTCACCGTATCCGCATACCGCTTCACCATCGCATAGAGTGTATCGGCCCCCCTTTGAACCTGACCGTACCCGGCGTACTTGACAGCCCCTTCACTGACCTCGATCAGAACAGGCGAACTCTCCTCTACACCCGCTCCGATCACGGCTTGAAGGAACTCTAGATTGTTGATATTAAAAGCGCCGACACCGTATACCTTTGCATAGGCGTCACCAAGAATCTCTTTCGTCGGAACATAGGGCATACCTTTGAACCTCCTTATATAACAGTCGAAGAAAACGGTATCGTCTTCCTCACTGAATGTATGATCTCCATATGGGCCCCAAGCTGAGGTGCATATAGGCGCCCTCCAAACGAACCATTTCTCCTGAGGGCACGATGATGACCTGCCAAGGTGGGCAGCGAACGTGGTCTACAATCAGGTGTTCTTGTGAAAGCATGAGGCAAAAGCCTTCTGCGGTTCCGTCCGATCGAAAAGTGCAGTCGAAGTAGTCGTTGCTCACGCCTTGAATCCATAGGTGCCTTTTCGCGCGTAAGCCCTCCGAAAGCGTTGCCGCGATCGCCTTTTCGACCTGAAGAGGGCGTTGGCGCCCCCAATCGAGCAGCCGGTAAGTCAATTCCGAGGCTTGCTGGATTTCGATGACCATTACTCCGGGGCCTAACGCGTGAACAGTCCCGGAGGGGATCTCATAGATCTCTCCAATCTCAGGTTTAACGAAATGGATCGCCGTTTCGATCTTTCGAGCGAAGGTCTCGTGATTCTTAGGGTAACGTAAGGATTCCAAAGAAAGGCCTTCTTTGAACCCGTCGATCAGCAGAGCCTCCTCGTCCGTTCCAACGATCGCCCACAGTTCGGACTTGCCCCAAGGCTCTCCTTCTTCCAGGCGCGCGAAGCGATCGTTCGGGTGGACCTGTACCGAAAGCCATTTTTCCGCCTTAAGCAACTTCACCAACACAGGGAACCTCGGGAGTTCGGAGCCTATCATCTCTCGGGTTCGATCTGAGAGGGCGCGCTCCTCCGGTTCGTTCGAGTCGAACGATACCAACGGGGTGGATTTTCCTTCTAAGCCCGATAGCAGCCACACTTCCCCTATCGGACCCTCCGGGCAGTTCGGAAAGAGTTGCCGAAAGAAAGGGCCTCCCCAAGGTCTTTCTACGAAAATAGGTTCTGCGCGATAGATCATCGACAAATCCTATTTTTTCTGTCCCAAGGATTCGCGTAGCAGGTTTTTTTGTAAAGAAGCTTTGGCTCTAACGCGCTCGATATCGCTCTTTGCCTTTTCCAGGCGATCCATCGCGCGTTGTTTCGCCATTTCGGCGCGGTATATGTCGATCTCCTTCACGTTTTCGGCCGCGTCGGTCACGATCAGATACAGGTCTCCGTCCATCTTCAAGACGCCACCGTGTACGGCGAACTCCTCCACGCCGTTTTCGGTGGTAATCTTCAGCGGGGCAATATCCAAAGCAGCCATGATCGGCGCCCGCTTCGAAAGTACGCCCATAGATCCTTCCAGGGTTCGATAGGTAACGACTTGAGCCTTTCCCTCCCAAACGACCCTCTCCGGAGTGATAATCCGGACTTGGAAAAGAGACAAATCATTCACCCCCTTTGAGGGTCTTCGCGCGTTCTACCGCCTGATCGATATTTCCGACCATATAAAAGGCCTGTTCGGGTAGATGGTCATACTTGCCGTCCAGGATATCCCGGAAACTTCGGATGGTTTCACCTATTGGAACGTACTGACCTTGTATACCCGAAAACTTTTCTGCGACGAAGAAGGGTTGGCTTAAGAACCTTTGAATCTTCCGCGCCCGTTGCACCGTCTTCTTGTCCTCTTCCGAAAGCTCTTCCATCCCCAAGATGGCAATAATATCCTGAAGTTCTTTGTAGCGTTGCAACACCTCTTGAACTTGGCGCGCCACCTGATAGTGGGCTTCTCCGACGATGTTGGGATCCAATATTTTCGAGTTGGAGTCCAAGGGATCGACCGCCGGATAAATCCCTAACTCCGAAATCTGCCGCGACAGAACGACAGAAGCGTCCAAATGGGTGAAAGTCGTGGCCGGAGCCGGGTCTGTTATATCATCCGCCGGAACATAGATAGCTTGCACGGAGGTGATCGATCCTTTTTTCGTGGAGGTGATACGCTCCTGTAATTCTCCCATATCGGTTGAAAGCGTAGGCTGGTATCCGACGGCACTGGGCATCCTTCCCAACAAGGCCGACACTTCGGAGCCGGCTTGGACGAAACGGAAAATGTTGTCGATAAAGAGCAGAACGTCTTTGCCTTCGACATCCCGAAAATACTCGGCCATCGTCAAAGCGGAGAGGGCGACACGGAATCGGGCGCCGGGGGGTTCGTTCATCTGACCGAACACCAAGACGGTGTTTTGAAGGACGCCGGACTCTTCCATTTCTAGATAGAGGTCATTCCCTTCTCTCGTTCGTTCGCCCACGCCCGCGAACATCGAAAACCCATGGTGCTCGATCGCGATATTTCGGATCAGCTCCATCACGAGGACGGTTTTTCCAACCCCTGCCCCGCCAAAGAAGCCGATCTTGCCGCCTTTCGGGAAAGGGGCGACCAGATCGATGACCTTGATACCGGTCTCCAATATCTCTATCTCGGTAGACTGTTCTTTGATGGAAGGAGCGGGACGATGGATAGGCCAGCGTTCTTGAATATCTACGGGTCCTCTTTCGTCTATTGGGTTCCCTAGCAGATTGAACATCCTTCCCATCGCTTTTGACCCAACCGGAACACGAATCGGCGCGCCCGTGTCGATCACCTCTGCATCTCTGACCAATCCATCGGTCGAATCCAAGGCCACCGTTCGAACGGTATTATCGCCGATCAGCTGCTCGACTTCGAGTACCAGAGTGGCGCCCGACTCGGGGTTGAAGATTTCCAAAGCATTGAATATTTCAGGAAGCGAACCGTGCTCGAAGCGAACATCGACCACCGGTCCTATAATGCTCACGACCCGGCCTTTCTTTGTTGTATCCATACGAACACCCCCAGGAGTAGGTAATTGCTTGTTCTTTCCGATATTAGTATACCATAAAGCCGGGTATTCGGTTTGCGAAAAGGCGGGAATTATCCTTCCTGCTCAGCCTTCTCCGTGTCCGCCAAATCCAGCTCGGGAAGCAGGGTATATCGATATTCCTCCCGTAATTGAGACGCGACGGCGACGAAAGGGACCGGTATCTCCAAAATACCTAGGGCTCCCGGAGTGTATAGATAAGGTGGATAGACCAACACGAAGGCCGTGTCTGTCAAGTAGAAAGTTTGGTCTTCCGTGACCCCTTCGAAGGCAGCGGCATCGAACAGGGTGATCTCTTCTTCGTGCAGGTAGGCGCGCATACAGTCGTTGATCACCTCTTTCCACATCGGATGCGCGCCGAAAAACGCGTGTAGAGGTAAGATCTCCTCTCGCTCCCAATCGATGGTGAAACCCGAACAAGCGCTCAACCCGTGCGCTGCGGGGTACTGATAGGTATAGTATTCGTAACGAAAACTCGTCAGCCGCGGTGACTGATAGGTCGTTCGGTAATCGCATATATAGACCGTTGGCTCGGAACTGGCGGGTTGAAGAAGGGCGTAAGCCGCCTCGTAAAAAATCGTGTTCAACCTCAATACGAAATCGCTTGCCCCGATTGGGTTGTATTGGGGAAATCGCGCAGATATTTCTCCCTCCATCATTGTGGGAATATCGACGGCATCTTCCCACTGGGCCGATAGGGCTCCTTCCTGGTCTACGAAGTCTATCTCTTCCGTATAATCCTCTATAAAGATGGGCTCCTCGGTAGAAGGTTCCGGACTTTTCGCCACCATACACGCGGTCAACAACAACCCAATCAGACAGAGAAAAAAAGGGGTGCGTCTCATCGTTCCTCCTCCATTTTAAAAAGCGTTATCTTTATAGACGGAAAGGGGCGACGATCCGTGTACGATCCGCTCACCTCGTTTACGCTCTGCAAGATTTCGTTGTTTGAGAATGAAAGGCCAGCGGATCCGAAACGTGGCGCTCCTTCGCCCCGATATGATACCCACGCTCCGGCACGGTGTGGGTCAAGTTATGTGGTGTACTCAAGAAACAAGGCCAGAAACGATCGCACGGTTTTTGTCCATCTAGTAATCGCGTCGTAAGTGCTTCTTCTTTCTGCGACGGCGCGATACGCATTTGAGAAGGAGAAAGAGCGTATCACGAGACTTCGTGGGCTTACGAAGTCAGCTTTCTGGTTACCCCGCGATGAGCCTTTTAGTTATGTCACCCCATAACTTGACCCACGCGGGCTTTTTGGAAACCCCCGCCTTTGAGGTATAATACCGATGAGACTTTATTCTGGAGGGATACCCGTGGAGAAAATCAGTAAGTCACACGACAGATTTTTTAAAGAAGTCTTGGGGGATATAGAAACCGCGAAGTCCTTCCTCCAACACTATCTACCTCCGAAGATCGTCCGGTTAATCGATCCCGAATCGATAACGATAGAAAAAGACAGTTACGTCGAGAAAGACCTCTCGGAATACTTCTTCGATCTGCTCTTTCGGGTGAAGATGCAACAGGAAGAGGGGTATGTCTATCTGCTGTTCGAACACAAAAGCAGGGTTGACAAACACGTGAGCCTTCAACTCCTGGGGTATATGACCTCCATATGGAAGAAGACAGTACCGCAACCCCTACCAGTGATTCTACCCGTTGTCTTCTACCAGGGGAGAGAGAAATGGGAAGCGCCACAATGGTTTTCAAATCGCTTTTCAAACACCGACCGTATGGACGGGGACTTGAAAGAATACATCCCGGACTACAAATATGAACTGTTTGAAATTTCGTCATTGAGAGAAGAAGAGGTCAAAGGGGCAAAACGGCTACGAATCTATTTGGACGTACTAAGGATGAGATCGCTCAGGGGAAAGGCAGCGATTCGACAAGCGCTGTTCCGAGTCGCAGTGACGATTTCGGAATTGCCGCGGACAGAAGCGAATGAACGATTTTTCCAGGTCTGTACGATCTACCTGTTCGAAACGACGGACAGGGAGAATTTCGAACAATTGTCAGAACTGATGAAAACGGTATCGGAAGAAAGGAGCGAAAAGATGCAAACAATCGCGGATATGCTAAGACAAGAAGGCATGGAAAAGGGAATTATTAAAGGCAGAGAAGAAGGCAGAGAAGAAGGCAGAGAAGAAGGCTTAGAAAAGGGGATTATTAAAGGCAAAGAAGAAGGCCGGGAAGAACTCCTTTGGAAATTAATAGCCAAAAAATTTCCTAAAGCCTCGCAAAAATATTTCGAAAGACTGAAGTCCCTTACAATAGAGCAGCTTGACTCCTTGGGACTTGAGTTGATCGATATGAAAAACGAGGAAGAGTTAAAGAAGCATTTAATGTAGAGAGTCCGACAAAAGGCTTGAACGCGATTTGATGGGTCAAGTGTGCGATGTTATGGTGGCTCCTTCGGGAGCTTTTTTTTCCCTCCTCGTTTTTGTCTTTTTTTCTTATCACACGCCGGTATGATACCCACACGTGCCAGAGGAAATTTCTACCGTTATGCTATAATCAGAGAGGTAATTATCGGTACGGGTATGCTGTGGCTGGGGACGCCTGGAGGTGCCTGAATGTACGGAATCATCAACATCGGGTTTGGGAATATCATCGTTGGGGATCGGGTGATTGCGATCGTCAACCCTGAATCCGCTCCGATGAAACGGTTAAAAGAGCAGGCCAAAGATGATGGAAAGTTGATCGACGCCACCTATGGGAGGAAGACGCGGGCTATCGTGATCACCGATAGCAACCACGTCATTTTAAGCGCGATACAACCCGAAACCATCGCGTTGCGATTCAGGCAGAGCTTCGAAGAGCTGGAAAAAGTGCTGCAGAATATCCGGGTCGTTTGAACGGTATGCGAAAAGGGCTCCTGTTTGTCGTTTCCGGTCCTTCAGGCGCCGGAAAAACGACGGTTATGGAAAAGGTCTTAGAGCTTCAAGGGGAGAAACTGATCTTTTCTATCTCCTACACGACCCGAAAGCCGAGGATAACGGAGGTCGACGGCGTTCAATACCACTTCATCGACCGACTACACTTCGATCGGCTCATAGAACAGGGAGATTTTTTGGAGTACGCGCAAGTCCACGGCCACTACTACGGCACCTCCCGCAGTTTCGTCTACCCTCTGCTCGAGAAGGGGCAAGACGTTTTGCTGGATATCGACGTTCAGGGAGCATTGAACGTCAAGAAAGCCCTGCCCGAGGCGATTCTGATCTTTTTGGCGCCTCCGAGCTTGAGAGAGCTCGCGACCCGTTTACGCAAACGCGCCACGGAAAAGAAAGAAGAGGTATACCAACGATTGGCCGATTCGAAATGGGAGATGTCCCATATCCGCGATTTTCAGTATCTCATCGTGAATCGCTCCGTCGAGCGGTCCGTCCGGGAGCTGGAAGCCATAATCGAAGCCTATCGATGCCTCGTGGTTTCTCGCGCGGAGGAACTACGCGCTTTTGAGGAAGAGATGAAAGATTTTAAAATAGAAAGCGAGGAGTAAGTCGTGTACAAACTGCAGTATCATTACGATGAGATGCTTAAAAAGGTGCCTTACAAGTACGCCATTCCCATCTTGGTGGGGAAGCGGGCCGAACGTTTGAAAGAAGAGCGCGCGTTGCGCGGAGAGCACTCGGAACTGTCGAAGCTGATGGAGATTGCGATGGAAGAAGTCTACGCTAAAAAGGTGAAGATCCGGAACGAAGATATGATGAAACTTTTAAAGCCCAACGTAAAATAAGATTGAAAAGAAAAGGCGCGCGACTCATTTTTCTGGCGCTTGTTTTGTGGTTCGTCGGCGGTTTAGCAGCCAGAAGCATTACGGTATTTTCATCCGCGCTCCCTGGCACCGAAGCGGAGATGCCTGAGGGGGCCTTTCTTTTTCAGGTGGTAGGGCGGCTCGAGGAGGGGGAGCATTTAAAGAGCCTGCGTTTGAGAGGCCCCGGAATCGAACAAGAGATTCCTGCTTTTGTTTTTGGAGAAGAGGTCTGCGCCCAACATCCGCTCTCCTTGAATGCGCCCGATTATACCGATTTTTCGTTGATCTTCCTACTCGACGACGGCGCGTTCACCACCCCTTTGGTCTGTTTCGGAAATGTCCTCTTCGCCGGTGACGCGCCGGCTTTGGAGCTCGACATAGAGATCACCGGTCGGCACGTCGTTCAAGCGGGAGAATACCTGTACCGCATCGCTCAGTTGCACCAAAGCTCCGTAGCGTTTCTGGAAATACTGAATCAAACCAGCGCGCTTATCTATCCTGGGCAAATTCTTCGTGTCGGAAGGGTCAGCGTGTCAGGATCCCCGATCGTTCTGTCTATCAGCCTATCCGACTGTCAGCTCACGTTTTTTTTGGAAGGGACACCACTCAGAACCTACCCGGTCGCTGTCGGGAGAGGGCAGAGTTCGAGACCGGGGACTTATTTTATCACTCGAAAAATACCTAACCCTGCTCTCTATTGGGAAGGAGAGTACATTCAACCCCTAGCCCCAATCAACGGATTAGGCACCTGGTGGCTGGAGCTAAGCAACCCGCAGTATGGTATCCACGGTACCAACCGACCTTGGGAGATCGGCAAGCGCGTCTCCCACGGCTGCATACGGTTGTTCAACGAAGACATCGAACAACTGCAACGCCTGCTCCCCATCGGAACTATCGTCAAGATATATTAGGGCTTTTCGGAAGAAAAACGAAGGGGGGTTCTTAACTTGGCTCTTATGAAAGGACTCTCTTCGAAGTCTCTACGAACACATTCATTAATGAAAGGTGCCTACATTTTCTGACCCTTTGCCTTAATAACCACATTCCCGGAATTTATAACGATGGCGGATTGACACCCAAATCCCGATAGAGTTGTTCCTGCTTTTTGGTGACCTCGCTGAGGATTCTTCCGTGGCCAGGAACCTCATACAGCTCGATAGAGTCCAATTCATCCAACAAGCCCTGAAGCGTCCATCTCTCGAACAACTTCGCGTCTTGCATTCGCTTCTTCACATAGGACAGGTATATTAATGCGATAAATTCCACAAATAGCTTCCCGTTCAAGGATAAT
>MWEM01000059.1 GCA_002071085.1 Thermotogota bacterium ADurb.Bin062
GCTTATTATTGAAGCGAATCAAAAACGATAACCCTCGAATAAGCCCATCTGTGAGGAGCACAGGAAACGCTGAATTTTAGTTCGGTAGTGTTTCCTAGGAGCGGCAACTTTAGTGCGGTAGGGCTTGCTGGGGACGCAGAACTTCAGTCCGGTATGTGTTTTACCTGGGACGCCAGCTTTTAATTTGACATGTCTTGAAAAACAAGGCTCTCACGGAGGGCACAGAGGGCATGGAGAGCCAGGGCGCGCCAAAAAACCAAAGCCTGACGGACTCAAGTCCCGCCGCTCTGGCGGCGCTCAGAAGGCGTTCCCAGTTTGCCACAGTTCCACGTTTGTTTGGCGGTCTTTTTTGTTCCTTCCTCCGAACTCACTTCTCCTCAATTCGCTCCCTTTATTGATACCCACGCCTAAAGAGAGCGTAGATACCCCCCACTCCGTGGCGGTTGCCCTTCTCGTCGAAAGGTCGCGTAGGGGACACCCTATCGGAAACCAAGGGGGTTATCCGTCCGAGCGCATAGCGTCAACCCAAACGCAATAATCCAACACTCTCGAAATGAGAAAGACAGGTATATTCTATAATAAAAGTAGCTATTCAGAAAATAATATTTACCGATCATAGCGTTAAGATATTAACCGTCATAACCCAAAACCGAAGTGGCGAGCGTCACCTCACGCGCAATACATCCGGTGTCTGGGTCGTTCACGCATTGTACTTACCCCTGTTTCTGCGGGAAGTTGCCACCTGATTTGGTTAATTTTCCGTGTATTTTTAAAAAAGAAATCCGCACAAGTGGTACAATCTCCGTGGAAATTGGAAGACGACCTCCTTCAACCTCGTAGTACTATTTCAAGGAAGCCGCCACACCTAGTCAGTAGTTTTACCTAATTCGCTTCACACGACTAGGAAGAGAAGGGGGAATCAACGGAATCGCGCGAGCGATCGAACGACTGGGTACGACGCTCGCCGATTGTTTGAAGAACAGAAACCTCTCGAGATTTAGCTACGGTAGGTGTTGAATCCAGAAACGCTCTCCCAGCCAACGAGACGGCTTGGAGTAAGTAGAAAGGGATAGACAGGCGAAGCTATGAGGAGCGATACGTTGCGGGTGTATCGCGACCGGCAAGCTTTTATCGGAAAAACAATAAACCGCTCCTAAAAGACGGAGCGACAAAATGAAAGAAGGCGAGATTATGTTCAGAAAAATCAAGTTGATGTGGAGGATTCTGTTGCTCATTGGCCTACCCATCGTGATCACCTTTGTGTTGGTGATCGTTCTCGCCACCACCTCCTTCGTAACTCGTGAGAAGGAAAATGCTGCCGAATTAGTCGATTACCTGGCGAGTACTTATGCTCAAGAAATAAAGGCGGATTTGGATGTGGCGATGGACGCGGTGAGGACGATCGCACAAATATTCGAGAACTTCGAGAACATGGCGTTAAATGAAAGGAGGAATAATTTCAATTTCATCCTGAAGAGCGCCTTAGAAAAAAACAAAGATTTTTTAGGGGTGTGGACCTGCTGGGAACCCAACGCGCTAGACGGGATGGACTCGCAATTTGCGAACAAAGACTGGTATGACGCCACCGGAAGATTCGTTCCCTATTGGAGCATGTCCGGCGGGAGAGCGGATTTGGTGCCTTTGGTCGGATATGATGAACCAGGCCCAGGAGATTGCCATCTGATACCGAAACAGACCGGGCAAGAGATGATTATGGATCCGTACCTGTACGACGTCGGAGGAACAAAGATGTTGATGACCAGCGTAGTCGTACCGATAAAGAGAAAAGGGGTCGTGGTTGCCACCGCTGGTATCGATATCGACCTTCTCACCATTCAAAAAACCGTAGAAAAGATAAAACCCTACGAAACCGGTGTCTCAGCTGTTTTTACGAATAACGGGATCGTCGCAGCACATTTTGACTCTTCGCGATTGGGGAAAGATGGCAAAAAAAGCGAAATAGATATGGCTGGTAGAAATATTAACCAAATGTTTGACGCAATTAAGGACGGCAAGAACTTTTCGTTTACGACATACTCTGAAGGAATGAAAAGCGACATAGCGATTTATCTGGAACCCTTTTTCGTAGGGAATTCTAAATCGTCTTGGACTTTAGCAGTGGGAATCCCCGTGAATAAGGTCTTAGACCAAGCGAATAGGTTGCAACTCTTCCTGTTAATCATCGGCATCGTGTCGGTCGCCCTGATTACGGCCATCATCTTCTTCGTGTCCAGAAGCATTACCCGGCCTATCACGGCCCTCGGCGAAGTCATCGAAAAAGTTAAGAATAAAGACTTGTCTTATAATCAGAATCATCGCGCTGTCAAATACCTCTCGCGTCAAGATGAGATCGGCCACATTGTGAACGCTTTAGCAGCTTTGGAGAAGGAGTACACCGACACGATAGCCCTTTTCCAAAAGTCTATCTCCGAGTTAGAAGGGTCGGCGCATAGTTTGGCTTCCATTTCCCAAGAGCAGTTGACCTCCTCGGAAGCGCTGACCGCTCAAGCGCAAAAGGTGGACGAAAACGTCCAGAATACGTCTGCGTCGATAGAAGAGGTGTCTTCCGGCGTCGAAGAAGTGGCCGCCAGCGCGCAAAGCGTATCCAAAACGGCTCGCGAACTGGCGGACCAAAACGAGGAAACCTCCAAAAAAGCTAAAGAGGGTGGCTCGCTCATATCTCAAGTCACCAAGAGGATCGAAACGGCCACCAAACAAACGATAGATACCGCAGGCTTGGTGCAAAAACTCGCCGAAGGCGCGAAGAACGTAGAAGACATCCTGAGTACCATCTCTTCGATCGCGGAACAAACGAACTTGCTTGCGCTAAACGCGGCCATAGAAGCGGCTCGAGCGGGAGAAGCGGGAAGGGGGTTCGCCGTTGTCGCGGATGAAATCAGGAAATTGGCTGAGGAAAGCAAAAAGGCGACTACCAACATCGCGAGAATACTGAAAGATATCTCTAACGGGGCCAAAGGGGCGAATGACGCCACCGGTCAAACCGTGGAAATCGTGAAAGAAGTGAACGTGAGCGCACAGGAAGTGGAAACGCAATTCAGCGAAATCTTGAAGATGGTAGAGAAGACCACCTCTCTCGTCGTCGCCTTAACCGCCACTTCGGAAGAACAAGGCGCCGCAGCGGAAGAGATGGCCTCCGCGATGGATAACTCCGCGAAGGCGTCAGCCGAAATCTCGAATCAAACGCATCGCATCACGCAATCGGCCAAGCAGCTCACCGAAGGCGCCCAGCAGGTTGAAACTGCGGCAGAACAACTTAACAACCTTTCCGAAGCGTTAGAGGCGGAAATACAAAAATTCAAGCTATAGGTCTTTAGGCCTCAAAAGGTAACGAGAGAGCGCCGCCACGGGCGGCGCTCTTTTATTGGAGCGTCGCATTTCGAAAGGTTTCCTGGGAACGCCGAACTTCAGTGTCGTAGGGCCCTGGGAACGCCAACTTTTATGTTGGCATGCCTTGAAAAACAGGGTTTCGCACAGAGAGCACAGAGAACACGGAGCGGACAAGCATCGCGGCGTAAGCGCCTTTTCTTTTCGCGACGGCGCGATACGTTTTTGTACGAGGGCATCGCGGCGTAAGCGTTCCTTCTTTTTGCGACGGCGCGATACCCCGGTTTTCGTTCGTTCCAAAGAAAAAAAACAATGGGTTCGCACGGAGGGCACAGAGAGGACAAGCATCGCGGCATAAGCGCCCCTTCTCTTTGTGGGGCCGACTTTCAGTCGGCCTTTCTCTACGAACTCTTGGGAACGCCAACTTTTATGTTGGCAGGTCTTGAAAAACAATGTTCTCACGGAGTACACGGAGGGAATACGAAAAACGAGATAGGCGAAAAGTAGATCGGTTGCTCCTACGAAAAGCGCTTCTAGCATAAATATCACAGACAGGCCGAACTAAAGTTCGGCGTTCCCAGTGGGGCGCTCCCACGCATTTGGTGCTCTTTGTGGCGTTCTTAATTGTTCCTATCCCATTGCCCATTTTTCCTCTGTGTTCTCTGTGCAAAACCTCATTCCACTTACCCCGCGATAACCCCAGACGGGCATCGCGGCGTAAGCGCTTCTTCTTTCCGCGACGGCGCGATACTCTTTTAGGAAAAACAAAGGGCGGATCGCGGGGCTTCATCAGTATCGCGAGACTTCGTGGGCTTCCGAAGTCAGCCCGCTGGTTACCCCGCGATAACCCCACACGGGCATCGCGGCGTAAGCGCTTCTTCTTTTTGCGACGGCGCGATACGCTTTAAAGAAAGACGAAGGGCGAATCGCGGGGTCGTAAAAACCACTTACCCCGCGATGAACCCCTAATACGTTCCCAGGGTGTACCCTGAGGGTGTGTTTTAAAATTCCGCTTGCTGAAAAATCGGAATGTTTGTGATATACTCTCTTCATAGACTTATCGAAAAACTTCCAAGAGATTAGGTAACACATCGTACCGTTGTCGTCAAGTGCCTGAGAGTTTTGTGATAGATATGCGATGGTTATATATCCGGTAGAGCCGACTTTGCCTAACCATCGTTTTTAAGCAAACCAAAATCATTTGGAGGTGTCACAATGAAAAGAGCAACGCTGTTTCTCACGCTCGTCTTAGTTTTCTCTCTCTTCGCGTTCGGAGGAATTATCGACACCATTAAAGCTCGTGGTTATCTCGTGATGGGGACGAACGCCACCTTCCCGCCTTTCGAATTCGTCGATGCGAAAAATGAGGTCGTCGGGTTCGATATCGATCTGGCTAGGGCGGTGGCTAAGAAGTTAGGGGTGACCTTACGGGTCATCGACTTCGCGTTTGACGGGTTGATCCCCGCTTTGCAAGCCGATAAGTTCGACATTATCTTCGCGGGTATGACGATCACCGAAAAGCGGAAAGAAGTCGTACTCTTCAGCGACCCGTACTTCGACGCCGGTCAGGTCATTGTAGTACGAAAGGGCTATAAACACTTCGACGATGTCGATGAATTAACGAATGAGAAGGTGGCCGTACAAACCGGGACCACCGGAGACCTGATGGCAACCGAAGTGCCCGGGATCATCCTGACGAGATTCCCGCACTTCACCGAAGCCCTCATGGAGCTCAGCCTCAGACGTGTGAACGCCGTCGTGATCGACTCCTCAACCGGAGAAGCCTATATCAAATTCAATCCAAACCTCGAAGTAGGCAGCCCCATCCTTTCGGCCGAAAGCTACGGCGCCGCGATCAAAAAGGGCAATGAGGAGCTCCTTAATTTTGTGAACCAGGTGTTGAAGGAGCTCAAAACCAGCCCGTACGACGCGTTGTTGGACGCTTGGTTCTAAACTGACCCTACCGCAGATCGTTTTTTTATATCCATACGCATGCCGACGGAATCCCTCCGTAGGCATGCCTTTATTATGTGTTATGCGGGCGCGTCGCTTGTCTTCCCACTGCTTTCCACGCCCGTATACCCAGTCGCATCAACGCGCTCTTATCTCGTTTCAGGAGGCAACTATGTCAGATATCATCTTATCTATGCCTTTTCTACTGCAGGGGGCAGTGATCACCTTACAGGTGACCGTTCTATCCGCAGTTTTCGGGACCATCATCGGGACGATCTTCGGAATGGGGAGGCTTTCAAAGGCTCCCTTCTTGAGGATACCAAGCTCCATCTATATCGAGTTCGTTCGAGGTACGCCCTTATTGGTTCAAATCTACATCATCTACTTCGGGTTACCTTCGATCGGAATCGATTTTCCCCCGTTTACGGCCGCCGTGGTCGCGCTCTCTATCAATGCCGGCGCGTATACCGCCGAGATCGTTCGGGCCGGGATCCAATCGATCTCGAGGGGCCAAACCGAAGCCGCTCGTTCGTTGGGGATGACGGTGTGGCAGACGATGCGCTATATCATCCTGCCGCAAGCCTTTCGGAATATTCTTCCGGCTTTGGGAAACGAGTTCATCGCCCTGACGAAAGAAAGCTCGCTGGTGTCCGTCATCGGGATTGCCGAACTCACACGGCAAGGCCAGTACATCATCAGCAGAACCTTTAAGTCCTTCGAAATCTATGGGGGGGTGGCGATCGTGTACTTTGCCATTACCTTCACCTTGGCGCAGCTTGTGAATTGGGTGGAAAAGAAGGTGACCATTAAATGAGTACGATCATCTCTATACGAAATCTGCACAAACGGTTTGGGCATCTCGAGGTTCTCAAGGGGATCGATCTGGAGCTTCAGAAAGGCGAGGTGATGGTGGTCATCGGCCCCAGCGGGGGAGGCAAGAGCACAATGCTCCGTTGTATCAACCACCTCGAAAAGTACGAAAAAGGGGAGATCTATTTCAAGGATGTCCTCTTACACGAAAAACGGGTCAACATGAACGAGTACCGTATGAAAATGGGGATGGTCTTTCAACAGTTCAACCTCTTTCCACATCGAACGGTCATCGACAACCTGATGTTGTCCCCGTTAAAAGTGAAAAAGATGGATCCGGCGGAGGTCAAAGAGAAGGCGCTTAACCTCTTGAAGCGAATCGGTCTGAGCGAGAAAGCGAGCGCCTATCCCATCAATCTCTCGGGCGGTCAGCAGCAAAGGGTCGCGATCTCGCGCGCCTTGATGATGGATCCGGAGCTGATGCTCTTCGATGAGCCCACTTCCGCTTTGGATCCGGAGTTGGTCGGGGAAGTTCTGGAAGTGATGAAACAACTGGCCCGCGAGGGTATGACGATGATCGTCGTCACGCACGAGATGGGGTTCGCCCGTGAAGTTGGCCATCGGATGATTCTCATCGACGACGGTTTGATCGTTGAAGAAGCAACGCCCACCGACTTTTTTCAAAACCCGAAGAGCGAACGTACCAAAGAGTTTTTGCGGAAGGTTCTATAGAAAGTCGAGTCGATCAGTCTACAGGGGCGCTCCCGCTTTTTGTTTTGTATATCCCGAAAACCGAGAGCACGATGAGCCCCGCGCCGATAAGTGTCCATACGGTGACCTCCTCTTTCAGTACGATCCAACCCAGCGCGAGGGCAACCAGCGGGTTGACGTAGCTGTAGGTCATCACGATGCGTGTCGGGAGGTTCCTGACCGCGATGATGAACGCGGTGTAGGCCAATACGCCCCCAAAGACAACCAAATATCCCCACGCCCACCACGCCGCTGGCGTGGGGGTGGGAAGGGGCTCGTTTAGGATGAATCGCATCACGAGAACGGCGAGCCCGCCTATCAGTTGCTGATAGGCTGAGCTGACCGTGGGCGTTAGGCTGGTCCGCCGATACTTCTGAATAAGGGTGCCGACCCCCCAGGAGGCGGACGCGAACAGAAGGACGAAGACCCCAAACCCATCAACCCCTTCGGCGCTGCCTAATGCGGGGATGTTGAGAAAGGCCAATCCGACAAATCCGATCGAAAGAATCAAGAAAGTCTTCGCCGACAATCGCTTTTTTTCGATAATGGCTTCGAAGATCGTCACCCAGATAATGGTGGTGGCGACCATCAGGGCGGCATAACCGGAGTTAACGGTTTTTTCTGCCCAAGTAATGAATCCGTTACCCGCCAACCATTGAAAAACCCCCGGCAGGAGCACGGCCAAGCGCTCACCCCGGGGGATTTTCATCTTCTGCCGGGTGACATACGCCAAGAGAAAGAGGAAGCCGGCGGAGACGAGGAGCCTCATCGTGACCAGCGTGAAAGGCTCAAATCCGGCACCCGGTTGCACCGCGATCCTGATGGCCAGATAGGTGCTTCCCCAAACGATGTAAACGATGATGAGACTAATCCATCCGCTCAGCTTCTCTTTCAACATATCTAAACCCGCCGGGTGTCAGGCTGATGGATTTGGAAGAGGAGCCGTTCCGCTTCCTCGTCCAGATCGACGGAGATATCGTTGTTCTCCTCTATCGTGCCTTCCAACAGCATATCGGAGAGCGGGACTTCCACGTGTTTCTCGAAGACCCTTCGCAGGGGGCGAGCGCCGAAGCTCTCATCGAACCCTTTTTTCGCTAAGAAATCCTTGGCCCGTTCGGTCATATCCACTTTGATGTGTTTGTCCACTAGCCGTTCGTTTAGTCTTTCGAGCATCAGGTCGACGATCTTTTGAACATCCTCCGGTTTGAGGTTCCGGAAGATGATGATATTGTCCAAGCGGTTGATGAGCTCGGGTTTGAAGTACTTCTTCAATTCGTCCATCACCAGTTTGTCTTTTTCGAGCTCCTCGCTATCCGCGGCGAAGCCCACCCGGTGTTGTCGTTTCGAGAGTTGTTCGGTCCCGATGTTGCTGGTTAGGATGATCACCGTGTTCTTGAAGTCAACTGTGTGCCCTTGCCCATCAGTTAATTGACCGTCTTCCAGCAGCTGCAGCAGGATATGGATCACTTCCGGATGGGCTTTTTCGATCTCGTCCATCAAGACGACAGAAAAGGGGCGGCGACGGACGGCTTCGGTCAACTGTCCGCCCTCTTCGTAACCGACATATCCAGGTGAGGCGCCGATCAGGCGGGAGACGGCGATTTTTTCACTGTACTCGGACATATCTATACGCACTAGGGCTTCCGAGCTCCCACAAAGGATTTCGGCCAACACCTTCGCGAGTTCGGTCTTCCCCACACCACTCGGCCCCAGGAACAAAAAAGATCCGGTGGGCCTTTTGGGGTCTTTCAGGCCGGCTTTCGAGCGGCGAATCGACTGCGCCAACGCGTTCACGGCGTCGACCTGATTTACGTACTTCTGATGGATCATTGCCTCGAGATTGAGCGCCTTTTCTCTTTCAGAATGGAGCATCCGAGTGGTGGGGATACCGGTCCATTTCTCGACGAGCTGCGCGATCACGAATTCGTTGACCACCTTGGGCTTCGTTTCCTGGGTCTTCTTCCATTCATCGTAGCGCGCTTGATAGCGGTTTCGCGTTTCCTCCAGCTCGGCTTTCAGACGCGCCGCTTGTTCGTAGTTCTCTAGGGTGGCGGACTCTTCGACTTCCTTTTCTTTGAGCTGCTTTTCCTTTTCTAAATTCAATAGGTCCCCAGGGAAATAGGTGTTCTCTATCTTGACTCGAGAAGCCGCTTCGTCGATCAAATCGATCGCTTTGTCGGGTAAAAACCGTTCGGAGATGTACTGTTTCGACATCTTCACCGCAGCTTCCACGGCCTTTTGCGTGATCTTCACCTGGTGATGTTTCTCGAAGACGGGTCGAATGCCGTTCACAATCTCTATCGCGTCTTCCACGGAGGGTTCCTCGATCATAACCATTTGGAATCGCCGCTCGAGAGCCTTGTCTTTCTCGACGTACTTCCGGTAGTCCTCCAAGGTGGTGGCCCCCATACAGCGGAGTTCACCACGCGCCAAGGCGGGTTTCATCAAATTTGCCGCGTCCATAGAGCCCTCGGTGGCGCCAGCGCCTACCACAGTGTGCAATTCGTCGACAAAGAGTAAAATTTCACCCTGTTGCTTCTTCACGGCGTCGATCACCGCTTTCATCCGCTCCTCGAATTCACCACGAAATTTCGTTCCCGCGATCATCCTGCCCATATCGAGCGAGAGAAGTCTCTTCCCTTTGAGGTATTCGGGGATGTTGCCCTCCACGATTCTCTGGGCCAAGCCTTCGGCTATCGCCGTCTTTCCGACGCCTGGGTCACCAACCACAACCGGGTTGTTTTTGGTCTTTCTTCCCAAGATTTGTATAACACGGCGTATCTCGTCATCACGTCCGATGACCGGCATCAGTTCACCCTTCACCGCCATCTCACAGAGATCGATGGTAAACTTCTGCAGAGCGCCGAGGTTGTCTTTCTCGGCCGTGCCCCCGGAAGAGCGTTGTTCTTTGATCGTGGTGTAAACCTTTTCTACCGAAAGCCCGTGCCGGGCGAGGATTTTCGCCGCGCCGGAAGACTCTACGCGCAGGATTCCGAGGATCAAGTGCTCGCACCCGATCTTGTTGTCTTGCATACGGGCGGCCTCTTTTTTGGCCTCATCCAAGATTCTGTAGGCGTCCGGCGTGATAAAAATCTGACCCGTCGGTGCCATTGGGGCGGATTGCATACCCAGCTCGCGCACAGCACGTTCGGTGTCACGTTTGACTGCGGCCACATCCGGCGCCAATTTCTCTATGATTTCGAAACCCGCATTGGAGCCGTGTTCGGTTATCAACAGCAGTATATGTTCAGAGGTCATCTGCGTCTGTTTATATCGGGCGAGGATGACCGGAATTGTGTTCAGCACCTCTTGCGCTTTCGCGCTGTAGTCTTGCATATTTAACATGATCTCACCTCGTGTCTTCATCCTCCTCTTTTGAACTCTCGCCGTAGAATTGGAATTCATAAGACTTGACCTCGATTTTAACGGGTAATGGCGGTACTTCTTTTCGAATTCGGTTTTTTAAGCTGACAATTTCTATCTCGTATGCCTCTAAAAGCCTTTCTAATTCCTCAATACGTCTTTCCAACGCCAGGATCCGGTCTATGCCATTGGTCGGTATACCTTCATCGGCGAGTTCTTTGATTCGATTGATCGTATGGATATCTCTTTCTGAATAGAGGCGAAGGTTTCCCAACCGAAAAGGGGTGACATAACCCCGTTTCTCGTACTGTCTGAGCGTCTGCGGGTGCAGCTGCAGCATCTTGGCGGCCACGCTGATGATGAACTTCGGCATATTGGCCTCGTCAGGGGGGATGGGGCGGGATGCCTTCTCCTTACTCGGTTTACGCCTATCTTCCAATTCGATCGCCTCCTTTCAAAAGAAAGCGGGCTGTACGCCCGCCTTCGTTTTATTGCACATCTTCGTATTCAGCGGTGTAGGTGTTTCCGTCCTCCGGATTAGGGCCACTCTGCCCACCCGTTTGGACGTCATTCGGATCGGGACTCGCGTTAGGTTGCTTATACAGGAATGCGCCCATTTTCATCGACTCCAGGTTCAGCGCATCCATTAGTACTTTGATCCGCTGCATGTTTTCTTTGTTCACCGCATCGCGCAGGTCGTTCTTCAGCGACTCCACCTTCGAACGGAGGTCTCCGGGGATCTTGTCGCCGCTTTCCCTCAGAATCTTTTCAATAGAATAGACCAGATGGTCGGCTTGGTTTTTCATCTCGATCTCTTGTTTTCGGCGATTGTCTTCCTCTTCGTTCCGTTTGGCGTCTTCGACCATTTTGTTGATCTCCGTCGGATCCAGCTTATTCCTTCCGGTCACGACCATGCCCTGCTCTTTGCCGGTTCCGAGGTCTTTCGCGTTCACGTTCACGATACCGTCCGTATCGATATCGAAGGATACCTCGATCTGTGGGATATTTCTCGGAGCGGACATAATCCCGACCAGTCGGAAACTACCCAGCATATGGTTTTGTGTGGCGATTTTGCGTTCTCCTTGGTAAACGCGCACCTCCACTTCCGTCTGGTTGTCTTCGGCTGTGGTGAAGACCTTCGCCTTCTTGACCGGAATCGGCGTATTCCTCTCGATAATCGGTTCTAATAAACCGCCCTTCACCTCGACTCCCAGCGTTAGTGGGGTGACGTCCACTAAGACGACGTCTTTACCCATCTCGCCGGAGAGGATCGAAGATTGGATCGCGGCGCCAACGGCAACCGCTTCGTCCGGGTTGATGCTCTTGTTGCCTTCTTTCTTGAAGATCGCCTTGATCGTTTGTTGGACCAAGGGCATCCGGGTCATCCCTCCGACGAGTAACACCTCATTGATGTCGGAAGCGTTCAGTTTCGCGTCACGTAAAGCGTTTTCGACGGGCCCCCGAGTGCTTTCCACCAAATCGCGGACCAGCGATTCGAGCGTCGCCCGAGTGAGTTTCGCCTCCAAATGCAACGGACCTTCCGCGGTCGCGGTGATAAAAGGCAGACTGATATCCGTCTCCATCTTCGTGGAAAGTTCGATCTTCGATTTCTCGCCAGCTTCGTAAAGGCGTTGGAGCGCCTGGCGGTCGTTCCGCAAATCGACGCCGTGCGCCTTTCTGAAGTTATCGGCCAGCCAATCCACCACACGTTTGTCGAAATCGTCACCGCCCAAATGGTTGTTCCCGTTGGTCGAAACGACCTGGATCACGCCATCCCCGATCTCCAGAATCGAGACGTCGAAGGTTCCGCCGCCTAAGTCAAAGACCACCACTTTTTCGTCGTTCTTGCGGTCCAGTCCATAGGCTAAAGCCGCGGCTGTCGGCTCGTTGATGATGCGGAGAACTTCCAAACCCGCGATCTGTCCGGCTTCCTTTGTGGCTTGCCGCTGGGCGTCGTTAAAGTATGCGGGACAGGTGATCACCGCTTTTTTGATCGTGCCGCCCAGGTAAGCCTCGGCGTCTTTGACCATTTTCCTCAGTATGTAGGAGCTGATCTCTTGAGGCGTATAATCTTTTCCATCGATCGTGTTTTTTGTATCGGTTCCCATCTTCCTCTTGATCGACCGAATCGTTCGATCGGAGTTGAGGACCGCTTGACGTTTCGCGGGTTCTCCGACGATGATCTCCCCTGTTTTGCTAAAAGAGACGACGGAAGAAGTGGTCCGCGACCCTTCCGCGTTCGAAATCACTTCCGATGTCTTATCGGGTTTCACCCACGCGATGACCGAGTTGGTGGTACCCAAGTCAATACCCACTACAAATTCCTTTGCCATAGTGCACCTCCACTATATTTTTTAATTTGAGATTATAGACGTTATTCCATCTCTATTTATTCGAGATAGACGCTCTCTTCTAAGTGCGTGTATATTATATACTTTTAGGCTCTTAATGTCAATAGTTTATTTATTAACTAACTTATTCTGTTCAACCGTCATTTATTGATTCTCACGAAATCATTTACGCTCTTGAGTGTGCGTAGAATATCGAAGCGCAACGAAAAATAGAAAGAGGTGGAGATCAGCCTTTTGGCCTTTTTACGCCGCGATGGGCCTGCGGGGTTATCGCGGAGTAACCAATGAGACACTGCGATTCGCCCTTTGCCCCTTCTACGCCGCGATGACTATGCAGTTCATCGCGGGGTAACCAGCGGGCTGACTTCGGAAGCCCACGAAGTCTCGCGATACTAACGAAATCCAGCAACGCGCTCTTTCCTATCTTTAGCTTCTAAGACCTGCCAACTGTAGGGTCAAGAGAAGGCGCCGTGGAGTTAGAGATGTACCGCTCTCGATTTCTGTGTGTGAGTGTCCATCACACCACCTGGCAGCTTACCCTCTCCCGGTTTCCTTCTCCTGCCTCCTCAAACCGTACGTGCGGATTTCCCGCATACGGCTTTGCAAACAGCTTCGCCAAAAGCGTTATGTGACCTTTTACTGGTGAGCGTGTCAACACCGGTGGTAAAATAAGGAAAACGCCGATTAAAAATGTGAGGGGGCACAGATAGGAAATACGAGAA
>MWEM01000060.1 GCA_002071085.1 Thermotogota bacterium ADurb.Bin062
GCGACGGCGCGATACCCGGACTGAATCGCGGCGTAAAGAATACAAAAGGCGGATCGCGGGGTCCCTTCGGTTACCCGCGATAACCCCGCGCGGGCATCGCGGCGTAAGCGCCCCTTCTTTTCGCGACGGCGCGATACCCCGACATCATCGCGGCGTAAAGAAAACAAAAGGGTTATCGCGGGGTCCCTTCAGTTACCCCGCGATTACCCCGGAGGGTATCTTCTATCTAAAATCTATCTTTTCGAGAAATTTTTTCTGTTTTTTTATGCGGCTTAATTCCTTTAGTTGTTCTTTGTATAGTCCTTTATTCGGGAAGTATTCGTCGATTATCTCTCTTGAAAAGAGTTCGCCCTCTCTCTTGCCAACCCATTCCAGGTAATTTGAATACTCCCAGTCTTCCAATTTATCCACTATCCCCGCTTCTATAGGGTTCGAATGAATATACATACAGAGAAAAACAAAATACTCATCTTTCAATACGGGTTTGTATTTTGTCCTCCCTTCAAGGAGTACCCCTTTTCTGTCGTGGATGTAGTTGAAGTGGCGGACGTAGACTGAAAGGACCATATTGAATAGTTTGGAGAGCGGTATATCAGAATCCTGCCGGATTAAAAAATGAAAGTGATTCGGCATCAAGGCGTAAGCGATGACCGTTGAAGGTACTTGCCGCATATAGTATTTGAACTTTTGAAGAAACCAAGCATAATCGCTGCGATCAATAAAAAGCGACAGCGGACTCAAAGATCGATTGTAGAGGTGATACAGTGCATTTTTGACGAAACTGATGTTTTTCATAAATCACATACCTTCTTTTCTCGAGCTTTTAATCGTTGCAGCGCTTACCCCGCGCGGGCATCGCGGCGTAAGCGCCCTTTCTTTTCGCGACGGCGCGATACGCTTTTGTGCACGGGCATCGCGGCGTAAGCGCCCCTTCTTTTCGCGACGGCGCGATACCCTTTTTTCCGGACCTTTCGCGGCTAAAAAGGCAAAGAGCGGATCGCGGGGTCCCGTTGGTTACCCCGCGATGACCACAAAGCGCGATAACCCGACACGGGCATCGCGGCGTAAGCGCCCCTTCTTTTTGCGACGGCGCGATACCCTTTTGTACAGCCGGATCGCAAGGCTTCGTCAGGATCGCGGGGTCCCGTTGGTTACCCCGCGATAACCCCGCACGGGTATCGCGACGTAAGCGCACCTTCTTCTCGCGACGGCGCGATACGCTTTTGTGCACGGGCATCGCGGCGTAAGCGCCCCTTCTTTTCGCGACGGCGCGATACCCTTTTTTCCGGACCTTTCGCGGCTAAAAAGGCAAAGAGCGGATCGTGGGGTCCCTTCGGTTTCCCCGCGATAACCCCGCACGGGCATCGCGGCGTAAAGAAAACAAAAGGGGGATCGCGGGGTCCCTTCGGTTACCCCGCGATGACCCCATGGCGCGATACCCTTTTGTACAACCGGATCGCAAGACTTCGTCAGGATCGCGGGGTCCCGCTGGTTACCCCGCGATGACCCAACACGGGCATCGCGGAGTAAAGAAAACAAAAGGCGGATCGCGGGGTCCCTTCGGTTTCCCCGCGATAACCCCGCGCGGGCATCGCGGCGTAAGCGCTCCTTCTTTTCGCGACGGCGCGATACGCTTTTTTACAGCCGGATCACAGGGCTTCGTCAGGATCGCGGGGTCCCTTCGGTTACCCCGCGATGACCCCATGGCGCGATACGCTTTTTTACAGCCGGATCACAGGGCTTCGTCTGGATCGCGGGGTTCCTTCGGTTACCCCGCGATGACCCCACACGGGCATCGCGGCGTAAGCGCCCCTTCTTTTCGCGACGGCGCGATACGCTTTTTTACAGCCGGATCGCAAGACTTCGTCAGGATCGCGGGGTCCCTTCGGTTACCCCGCGATAACCCCACAGCGCGATACGCGTTTAAAGCAAAAACATGCCGGACTAAAGTCCGGCGTTCCCAGGCGTTTCCAGAGCGTGCTGACAGCAGTGTGGGCGGCACATTTGTGGTAAAATAGCGACGTCTATGCGCATCTATTCTGGGGGGGTAAACCCGTGAAATATATCGAAATCGCGTTCCTCTGTTTCACCTTTCTTTTTGTCGCGCTGTTCGCGCACCCGTTTTTAACCTATGAGTACAGCACGCCGAAATACTTTTTTTTGATCGTCTTCATTTCGATCGGGATGATCCTCTACCTCTTGCGGCAATGGCGACGAAAAGACCCCACGCTCTATGTCGCCTTACCCCATATCGGTTGGTTTGGCTTCGGAATCGCCGCGCTCCTATCGACCACGACCGTGCTCTTCACAAATCCGACCTATTTCCAATTCTCTCTCGAGATCGGGATCTACGCCTTTCTGACCGCTTTCATGGCCCTTTACTTCTCAAATCTGCTCGAAACGAAAAGGGAAGTCTCGACTTTCCTGTTTTGTGCGCTCGTCACGGGTTTCGTCGTTGGTATCGAGGCGTTGTACAACTACTACACCGGTAACTCGTTTTTCCTCGGTTTTTACGGCGCCGGTAAGATGGGGATGAAAGCGACCATCGGGAACGTCAACTTCGTATCGGATTTCTTGGGTTCCTTGCTGCCGCTCGCTTTTTACTTTTTAGTCTCGACGCCCCAATCCTGGGGCATCTCGAAAAAACCGTCGATCGTCGCGACGCTCTTGATCGCGATCGTTAAAGGCTTCGGAGGGCTTTCTTTCTGCCTCTTCTATTTGGTCGTCCTGCTGTCGGGCACCCGCGCCGTCTACCTCTCTCTGATGGTCGGCGCTCTCGTGTTAATACTCACCTACGGCTGGTACCGCTGGACACGTCGAAAGGATCGGGTACCGGCATCAAAATCCTCACGCGTCTTAAACGCGGCCTTGACCGCCTTAGCGATACTGGTCCTACTCGCGCTCCCACCTATCCTGGAATCCGAAAACAACATCCTGAGGACGACGGTCGATGTGGGCGAACGTACCGCGTCGATCTTCGATCCCCGCGGATTCCAAACCACCGGAGGAAAGGCGAGGGTGCTGGCGTGGAAGGCGTCGGTGCTGCAATGGGAGGACAACCCGATTTTCGGGGCCGGAATCGGAACCTATATGCGGGACTCGATCCAATACATGGGGAAGGCGATCCACCAAAACCCCGCATACGTCGACTCCTGGTCCAACTTCAAACGCACGCACAACGACTACCTCCAAGTCCTGGGCGAGATGGGGCTGCTGGGTGTCCTCGCCATCGCGTTCACGCTGCTGTCGATGATCTGGCTCTTCTTCCGCATGCTCCTTCGGATGAAAAACCGTGATGACGCGCTGCTCCTGATCCTGCTGGCGGTCTCCTTCGTTGAGATCCTCGGCCACAGTTTCACGGAGTTTCCCCTACACCTACTTCCGAATCAGCTCTGGGCGTTAGCGGTGGGCGGGATCGGCTTCGGAGTTTATTTGAACCGAGAAGAGGTGCTCGCGTGGCGCCGGCCGCTTACGAAACGGTGGATCCTCGTTGGCATCATCGCCGTCGCTACCGTTGGAACCCTCTCCGGAACCCTCAAATACCGCAGCATGATGGCCGACGCCTATTTCAAGGAAGGCAACGGGCGCTTTTCCTCCCTTTCTCAGATCGACGGGTATAGGAGCCAGCACGCGGCGGAGCTGCAGAAGGCCAAAGATGCTAGCAAAGCGTTGGAAGAGCGAACCGGTCACTATGAAGGGTTTGCGACGGAGACGTTCCTGGCGCGGGTGATCCCGCAGATACGCGCCGCCGTCGGCGGGAACCTCACCGAGGAAGAGCTGCAGGAGCGCGGCTTGGAAGAGCTTGCGAAAGAAGTCAAGAAAGAAAAGGCGAGATTGAACGATTTCTACATACGCTACGAAGACAACCAAACGAAAATGGACCGGAACGCGATAGAGATATACGCCGGCGCCCGCGACCTATTGTCGCGCTGTTTGGATTTGGCTCCGTATTATGGGAGGAGCCACTTCTATATGGCCGCGCTGATGGTGCGCCCAGAGCGGAAACTGATCCTGTTCCAGCAAAAAGCGGAAGCCAAAGACCCCTTAGACCCGTTGCGTGTTTTTTTCACAGAGGTGACGGAGGAGCGTAAACACATCGCGCCCGCCTACCGTCTCTTTCCGCTGGAGAGGGACTTCGAGTGGCTGGAATCGAAGGTCCGGGAGGGCCTTTCCTTGGAACAGATGGAGGCGTGGGTCGACATCCACAACTGGTACGACATACAGAGTTATCGGGACTCGCTTTCCTACTTCCATACCTCCTTCCTTGGATTCGATGAAAGAAACGCCTACCGGCAGATGGGCAAGTCGTACTACTCGCTCCACGCCATGCTTCGAAACCTGATCGTCGGTTACTCTCAACTGCTTCGAGAACACCCGCAATGGGAAAAAGAGCTCCGGCCGTTGATGGAGAGGCACCAGCAGGAAGCCATCGCGGCGTTTGAAGAGTTCAAGCGCGCCTACGATCGCGCGATCTACCTGTTACCCGGAAACTGGCAGATGTTCCCGGAGTGGGAATCGATCTATTCCGAGTACATTAGCCTGCTCCTGAAAAACGAATCGGTTCAAACCGTTTACCCGAAGATCCGCGCGATCGCCAACCTGCGCGTTCAAGCCTGCGAATGGATGCGCCAGGTCCAGCGCGTCGGCATCCCCGACGACATCGCGGTGTTTTACGCGCAATTGTCTCAAACTTTTTTGGACTCTCGGTTATATCAGGAGACCCTGTACGTCATCGACGAGGGGTTGAACACACTGACGAAAGCTTATCGCTGGAACAAAGAGGACCTCGAAAACAACCCCTACCTGACGGAAGAGGATAAAACGCGCATCCGCGGTTTTTTGACCGCTTACGAGTCGTTGTACCGCAACCGCAGCCTGTTCATTGACCAGGTGTTGGAGGTCTACGCGCAAGCCCAAGTCAACGGTACTTTCGAACAACTGTGGCTCGACGATTGGAAAGAACACCTGTTCGTCGATCGTAAATGGCCGGAGGCGAACTACACCGATATCATCAACTTGCTGAAACGCGCGAAAGCCGAACGGGCGCCCTTATAAACGCGCCGAACTTAGCGGATCGCCTGGGAGCGCCGCATTGCCGCCCTCATCGCGGGGTAACCAACGGGACCCCGCGATACGCGCTTGTGATCGCCTGGGAACGCCTTCGGGACGCGCACTTCTGGAAGCGCCTGGGAACGCCGAACTTTAGTTCGGCATGTTTTTGCTTTCGGGTACGTCGCACTTCGTGGATCATCGCGGGGTAACCAGCGGGCTGACTTCGGAAGCCCACGAAGTCTCGCGATACTGATGTAACCACCCGATTCACCTGTCCAAAAGCGTATCGCGCCGTCGCAAAAAGAAAAAGCGCTTACGCCGCGAGTACCGTCGAGACGCCGCGATAATCCACAAAGCCCGTCACCCTCCGGCAGCCCAACAAAAGAAACAGGGGCGATGGATCGCCCCTGTCTGCTGATACCAGCACACGCGTTGAAAGGTGCCTGGATAACGATTTACCGCTTTTCAGAAAGGGATACGGTGCAGGTTCTCGAAGAGAAGCCTATGTTACCGGCCAGGTCCGTAGCCGTGGCTTTGAGCGTTATCGCTAAGTTGTAAGGCAAGGTGATTCCGGTCGGTAATCGGAAGGCGTTCGGTATCCCCGCGATCGGAACCGCGTCATTGAAATCGTAGCTGAAGGTGTTCTCTCCGACTACGATGGCCAGCTCTGCGCTCTCAGCCTTCTGGTCGAACTTGAATTCCACCCATGAATGGTTGTTGACTTTATCTCGGAAACCGGTGAAATGCGTGAGCGTCGGAGGTAACGTGTCAAATAGGAAGGGTAGTTTGACAACGAACTCGTTGCCGGTGGCGTCCAAAGCGGTCGCCACGAGGGTCAGGGCCTTCTCGGTTCGCGTAGCCGCCGGATCGGCCGTTAAGGTCCCCACGAAGGTCACCTGGGTTTTCGTCGCGTACCCCGAACACTCTCCGGTGATGAGTTCGGTGGCTTTGATCGTGGGAGCGTAACTGATAGAATTGAATACGTTGCCTTGGGCGTCGTGGAAGACCCAAGTGATGGCGCCCCACTGCGCCGAACTCCATAACGCGTCGGCGAGCTTAACCGTCAACGTCGCCTGCGTCGGGGAAGCGGGAATGAGAGGATTATCCGCGTCGCCGAGGAAGCGTTCCGGTACGAAGACCTGCTCGTCTTCTAAGAGCTTGGAGAAGAAGACGTTGTCCACGATGAACTGGGTTGACACTTCGGTCGCGTGTCGGAGCGCATTGTTCAAGTTATCGCACTTACCCGGTTTGATCGTGCATTCCTCACAACAGCAGTCGTGCACAGACATCGTCGCGGTGACCGTCGCGTAATCCATAATCGGGATGGCAAACCCCAAAACGGCCTCGGCTTCATCCGGATTCGTTGCGGAGGTTTTGGTCGCGGTGTAAGTCGCGTCGATCGTGACCGCGTTGTCCCAAGGGCTACCCTCTCCAAGAACGACCTCTTCGGTGAAAAAAGCGAAAGACTCGGACCAGCTGCCGCTTCCCTTTTCAACGCCCACCTTGAAATTGATCTTCTCCGCGTAGGGTTGGAGACATTTCGTGTCGCTCGCCAGGAAGGTGAGAGTGGCGCTCGTCAGCGAAGCCGGCGCGGATGCCGAGAATCCCGCCGGTAATTCCAAAGACAGGAGGGCGGTCGGATCGGCCAAATCCAACACGAAACTGTGCTTTTTCTCGAAGGCTCCCACTACACCCAGCTTCGTTTCCGAAGCGCGCTTGGTCGCGTCCTCCCATAAGACCCGGGTCAAAGTGCCGTCTACGGTCACCGTCGCGAATTTGGTGCATTCCGTCGCATAGGTCACACTCGTCGCGTATGCGGTGCGCCCGGTGAAGGTGGCGGACTTGGACACATTTCCGGTAGCGTCTACGCCCAACTGACCGATCACGAAGGTATATCGCAGCTCATCGAACAAAGCGGCTCCGGACACGGATATGTCGTAATCGATTTGCGCTTCGGGAAAGATACCGCAGACTTTCCCCGGATAGGCGGTCTTCTGGTTTGACACATCCAGCGAAACTTCGACGAGGTCCGTGGATGCGACGATGTTAAAGGGTTTCTTGGTGCTCTGCATGTTCTTGTCCCACGCCGCGCGGGCCCAAAACAGGTACTCTCCGGGCGCGAGCCGGTTGGGATCATAATTCTGCCCGAGGTCGTTCACCCCGAACAGCAATTCTCCGTCCCCGTTCAAAAGGAATTCGGTGCTCGAATCAGGCCAACGCTTCGCGACGCCGCTCCCTTTCCTCTCCACCATGAGCTGAACGGACATAGTCTCGCGGGGCGCATCAGAGACTTCCTCATAGACGATACGGCCGGCCAAATAGTTTAGGTTTACGGGTGACCCCGGAACCCGCGCGCCCGCGCCGGGGATAGACGTTGTAGCCCCCCAGATGTGGATTTCGGGTATACCATCGCGCGAGGAAGCCAAATCCGGGGTTTCGACCAAGGTGAGGGTCAATCCGTAGACCGGGTCCGGTTCGGGGTCTGGGTCCAAGGTGAAGTGACTTTCGACACTCGCGCCGGAGTCCCCCGCCCCGTTCTTCGCCTTCACGGTCCAAGAGAAGCTCCCCGCACCCACGTCGTCGCGATACACGAGGTAGTAAGTTTTGGCCGTGGAATAAGGCCCCAACACTGCTCGGCTACCTGAAGCCTCTGTTTTCGTTAACGTGATTTCGTAGCCGGTAGCGCCCGCAACTTCGTCCCATCGCAGCTCTACACCGACGATCCCCGCGAGGAACGAAATCCGGAGATTCACGGGCGCCTCCGGTTTGGTTTCCACCTGTTTTACACAACTGACGACGAACATCACGGCGATCACGCCCAACAACAGAACCAAACCGGTACTCTTCTTCATACTCATACTGTCCCCCCACTTTCATATAAAAATAGATTCAAGATAGACGTTTTCCTCGACGCCTGGAATGCGGTTCGTTCGGGTAGAGCGCGTCGAGCCTGTTCTCTAGAAGCCGGTCGCTACCGTGGGGACGCGCCGACGGGAAAGATTATAGCACTTCGCGAGCGCGGCGGCAAAACAAAGGCGAAAAACGTATCAAACTCGCCGGGTAAAGGGTCTGGCGGTACCAGCCGCGGTGTGGAAAGCAAAAAAAACGGCTGCCTGAGCAGCCGTTTTGGTTTCGTGATCCTTTTCGCCTATCGAGGAGCGGACGGCGATACCTTCGTTTCCCAGGAACTGGTACCTTCGTTTCCGGCCAAATCTTTCGCCTTCGCCGTAAGCGTGACAGTCGCGCCCTCCGATAAACTTATGCCTGTGAGAAGGCTATAGGTATACAGATGTGGTGGTACAGAAGTTGCCTGAGCGAGCGTGTAGGTGAAGGTTCCCTGACCAGTGATTTCCAACGTTAAGGCCGCAGAGACCGGTTCTTCGTGGAAAGAGAATTCGATATAAGAACCATTAGTGACAGAAGGATTTCTAAACGCGGCGAAATGCGTCAAGGTCGGCGGCATCGTGTCAAGCCTGAAGCATTCACTGAGTAGGAATTCGTTACCGGCGTTGTCGGTGGCGGTACCTGTGTACGTAATATTCGTTTCTGTCGCTACCGGGCCACTATTATCTTCGGCATACCCCGTGAACGTCGCGATATACGTCGCCTGCGTCTTCGTCGCGTAGCCGGAACACACTGCGAGAGTCGCCGCAGTAGAAGCGCGTGTAACGCTAATTGTTTGCGGCCCAGGGAAGTTGTAATGTAGAACTAGAGGATTAGGCGGTTCCCAATTCGCGTCGGCGAGTTTAACCGTGACCGTCGCTACAGCTGGTGACGCGGGGATTAAATAGCACCCATTCACCTTCCCTAAGGACTTGTTATCAACCTTCAAAACATCATCTGTAGCCAACATATTCGAGAAGAAGACGTTGTCGACCAACATAGAGGTTTTGACGCTTGTTGCGTGGGTGAGGTCGCCTCCGCCGTTGCATCCCGCGCACGGGTCTACCAAAGTGCAGTCAGGGCAGCAGCAATCCGACGCGTTCATCGTTGTGGTGATCGTTGCCAGGTCGAGGTCTCCGATGACATAGGTCAACTTAGCTGTGGCCTCGGAACCGGCGCTCGTCGTGGTCGCGTAATAGGCAGCGTTGATGGTGAGCTCGTTACTCCAGGTGCTGCCCACACCCAGAACGGTTTCAACATCGGGGTAGTTTAATGCTCCGGTCCAATCCCCTATCCCTTTTTCGACCTTCACGGTGAATCTCAGGCTATCCAGGTTAAGACACTTCGTGTCGGACGCGAGGAAGGTGAGCGTCGCGGCTTTACCTGTAACCGTACCTTCTTCAGTAGGTCCAAGTACCGACACCAACGCCGTCGGGTCCTTCATATCCAGGACGAAATTGATGCCGACGTTATTAAGGATCTCTACCCTCCTATCCTCCTTCGTTACGGTCGCGCCATTGCATGAGTAAGCGGTGACCGTACCGACCACCGTCAGGGTCGCGTATTTCGTGCATTCTGCCTCAAAAAGAACCTTCTTCGTCCATGTCGCCTCTTTCGTGAAGGTGGCGGAGTGCGTAACACTTCCTTGGTTAGTTGACCCGGTCGGGCCGATCTGAATGAAGTAAAGCAATTCTTTGAATTTTTCTCCGCCCGAAATGGATAGATCGAATTGGAGGGTCACATTCGTTGAAGAAAACGAACAAACCCGGTCTTCGAAATCTTTTACGGTGATCTCGTAGTTCAAATCGCTGTTTCTGGAAGCAATTTCGAAGGGGACTTTCTGACTTTCACTACCGTCCCACACGGCTCGCGCCCAGAGATAGTAATTCCCGGGGGCTAAATCCGGGGAAAACCCCGCTCCCAAATTGCAGAGGTTGAAGTTCAATTCCCCGCCCTCGTCGAGTACGAACTCGGTACTATCGTCCGGCCATCTCTTCGCGACAGTTGCCCCTGCCTTCTGTACCAATAATTGCACGGCCAGTTCCGCTCTGTCGGCTTCCGCCGGGATCTCCTCGCGCTTTAGGTTCCCCTTGAGATAGTTGAGCGCGGGAATCCCAGGTAACCTTTCGCCGACGAGGGGCTGGCTTCCGATCGTATAGATCGTCGGAGTGGCGGATCCTTGATCGGGCTCTTCTTCTAGGGTCAATAGCAGCCCGTATACCGGCGGTTCCGGCTCAGGGTCCTCGAAAATGAAGGGATCCCCGTGAGTAGGGTCAGAAGGACCCTTTGCGTTTCTCGCCTTGACGTTCCAACCGAATTTGCCCGCGCCTAGAATGGATTTCTTCGCTACATAATAAGTATTTGTCACGTTCTGCTGAAAGGGCCATGTAGGCGTTTCGCGACTCTCCGATCCGAGCACCGGCTGGATCTCGAGATCATAGCTATCCGCGCCCGCCACGGCGTCCCACCTGAGCTCTACGTCGCCTCCCGCGAGTTGCACGACTCTAAGACCTGCCGGCGCGGCCGGTACGGCAAGCGGCGGCTGTTTGACGCAGTTTGACGCGAATAAAGCGACTATAACCAGTACCAAAAATAACAAAATCTTCCCTTTTTTCATACTCCTAATCCTCCCTTCGAGTGTTTTTTTACCCTTATGGAAACTCCCTTCCTGAATGACTCCCTTAGCATACTTCGAATGAATTACCCCCCCCTCCGGCACTTCTCGTTTTTTATTTCTTCTATACATAAAGACTCGTAGGCGCTTCTTCGCCCATCATGCAAGAAAAGCTGAGACTTGTGGAGGCTCTGTTTATTATACAACTTTCCGCGTAGAAAAGTCAAACGCTTGCTTTATATCGTGCGGCCTATTCAGCCCGGTTTGGAATCACGGTTTTCGTCGGTTATCTCAACTCCTAAAGACCACCGATCATAGACCGCCTAGGGCACCCTTCTCGAAGAGCGCTTTAGTATACCATACGCGCGCCGTCTTTTCAATAGCTTTTCGGTTTATCTTTCCCCTCGGCTTCCTCTCGAAAGTACCATAAACCGGCTTCCCTTATTCGGAACGCCCCCGGAACGCCTTGGGAACCCCTAACTTCGTTTATCGCGGCGTAAGCGCTCCTTCTTTTTGCGACGGCGCGATACGGGTTTTGTACATGTCTTGAAAAACAGGGTTCGCACAGAGGGCACAGAGAACAGATTCTTGGGAACACCTGGGAACGCCAACTTTTAAGTTGGCAGGTTTTGCTGGGAACGCCGCACTTCAGTGCGGTATGTTTTCGCGAAGAAAAGAGGGGTTCGCACGGAGAACACGGAGAAAAACTTCTTGCGAACGCCGACTTTTATATTGGTATGTTTTGAGGTTTTTGGGAAGTCATCGCGGCGTAAGTGTCCCTTTTTTTTGCGAGGGCGCGATACGCTTTTGTATATGTCTTGAAAAACAGGGTTCGCACAGAGGGCACAGAGAACACAGAGGATAAGCTGACAAGGGGCAGGGCTCTCCCGGAAAAGAAAAGACATGCCGGACTAAAGTCCGGCGTTCTCAGGCGCTCCAAGGCAGGGATCGCGAGACTTCGTGGGCTTCCGAAGTCAGCCCGCTGGTTACCCCGCGATGACCTGATTCGGGCATCGCGGCGTAAGCGCTCTTTCTTTTCGCGACGGCGCGATACGGGTTTTGTACAGGCTGAGCGCGAGGCTTAGTTAGTATCGCGGGGTCCCGTTGGTTACCCCGCGATTACCCCGTTCGGGCATCGCGGCGTAAGCGCTCTTTCTTTTCGCGACGGCGCGATACCCCGGTTCTCGTTCGTTCGAAGATCAAAAAACAGGGTTCGCACGGAGGGCACTGAGAACACAGAGGAAAGACTAAAGAAAGCTCGTGGGGCCGACTTCCGGTCGGCCTGTTTCTCTGGGAAGGCTCTGGGAACGCCGACTTTTCAGGATTGTATCGCGGGGTCCCTTCGGTTACCCCGCGATGACCTATGAAATTCCGCCTTCCCAGGCATCCCCAGGGCATTTCTCTGTGTTCTCTCTGTGTTCTCTCTGTGTACTCCGTGTTCTCTGTGCGAAACTTCTTTTGGTTTTGGAAAGGCATAGAGCGGATCACGAGACTTCGAGGGCTTCCGTAGGCACCCCGCTGGTTACCCCGCGATAACCCCGTGCGGGCATCGCGGCGTAACGATTAGGGCTTCACAGGGCACTCTCAACGGCGTTCCCAAGGCACTCTCTTTTTGACCACCAAAACGCCTCAAATCGGAAGATGCCTTTTCAGCTCCTCCTCGCTGTGCATATCTATCAGGTCTAAGCCCAAGTTATCGAGTTGGTCTATCGTGAGCGCTTTCAGCTTTTCGTAGTACCTTGAAGGAATTCGTGGGAATTTTTTGGTGATCTGTTTCCAAAGAAGTTCTTCCCGGCCTTCTTCCCGGCCTTCTTCCCGGCCTTCTTCCCGGCCTTCTTCTCTGCCTTCTTCCCGACCTTCTTCTCGGCCTTTTATTAATCCCTTCTCCATTCCTTCTTGCTTAAGCCATTCCGCTATCGTTTGCATCCTTTCACTCCTTTCTACCGATACCGTTCGCGTC
>MWEM01000061.1 GCA_002071085.1 Thermotogota bacterium ADurb.Bin062
ACGATTTCATGCGGGTTTCAGCGTTGTTTTTTCTTATTTTTTCCCTTTTTCTCCAAAACCGGTCGAAAGTCGGGACAGGTTTTCGCGACAAGCCTTTTTAAAATACAGCCCTCGCTCTATATAGTTGTTGAAGAAGTCGAAACTCGAACCCCCTGGGCTGAAAAGAACGGTGTCTCCCTCTCTCGCCTGCGCGATGGCCTGCGCGATCGCCTCCGTCCAATTCGAATAGCGGGAGACCGGTAGGTGGTTTTCTATTAGAGGGGCTATAAGCGGCGCGTTTTCGCCACATAGGAACACGTGGTGGCAGCCCTTCCTGATTTCGGAGGCCAGAGACGTGTAATCCTCGCCCTTTCCTCTCCCTCCCATAAGTAGAAGCAGTCGCCCACCCTCTCCCCGATAGGTTTTAATCGCTTGTATTAATGAGTCCGCGTTTGTGGATTTGGAATCGTTGACGTAGGTCACACCGCGGTGGACCAGGAACTCTTCCAACCGATGCTCCGCCCCTTTGTACGTGGACAAACCGTTCTGTATCCTTTCTAGCGACACGCCGCTCAAGTAAGCGATAGAAGCGGCGAAGGCCGCGTTTCGATCGTTATGCCCTCCTTTGAGCGTATAGCCCTCCAAAGAGAGGGAGATAGGTCCTTGATCCGTATGGATTTTCAAAGCGCGCGGATGTTCAGTAATCTGACACGAGTCGTTGGGCTCGTACCCGACCGAAAAATCCACGGGCGCCCCAGCGGTTAACCGGAGGCTGCTCAAGTTGCGTCGGTTACGGTCCGGACTCTTTTTAAGGGCGAATACCTTCCGTTTCGCCTCCACATACGCCTCGAAGGTCGTGTGCCAGCTGAGATGATCGGTCGTGATATTTAGTAGCGCCGCGATGTTCAGAAATGGTATATGCGTGTAGTACAGCTGAAAGCTGCTGAGTTCAAATACGACGGCGTCGGTCTCGGAGAGACGCTCTTCCAGGATCAGATCAGCGGGGGAGAACCCGATGTTCCCGACCGTTGTCGAACGCATCACGCTAGATAGAAGGTGGGCCGTTAACTCCACCGTTGTGGTCTTACCGTTGGTTCCTGTGATTCCCACCGTCAGGATCCCCGGAGGATAGAGGGGCGAGATGAAGTCGATATCGCTACAAACGGGGATGCCCTTCTCGTAGGCGGCCGTTAGGATCGGTGTCTTCGGTGGGATACCGGGCGAAACGACGATTCTTTGGCAAAGCAGGCATCTGTCAGAATTCTGGCCTTCTTCCCAGTCCACGCTTTCGGCTTCGAAGCGTTGCCTTTCTGATGGGGTCAAGCGGCTAAGGGTTGACACGAAAGCCTTTCCGCCGTACTCTTTCAAAAATAGTCTCAGCGCACCTTGATTACTCACCCCGTACCCTAAAAAACAGATGTCGTACACCGTGCCCTTCCTTTCCCCTCAGAGAGGTCTGAAGGTATACTCTCCGTCTTCGAAGACGGTGAGGTATCGAAACCCAATCTCTTCGAGTATCGCCCGCCCTTTAAGGAGGTCTTTTCCAATATCATCGATTTTATGGGCGTCAGAGCCTAAGGTGATCACTTTTCCACCGCAGTTGAAATAGAGTTCAAGGAGATCTCTAGCGGGATTCGGCTGTCCATACTGACGAATCGTCGAGCAGTTCAACTCGATCCCCTTTCCGTCTTCGATCAATTTCTTAAAAATGCGCTCGAAGTGGGGATAATGCTGTTGACTAAAAGGGGGATTACCTTCTACATACCTCCTCGGCAAGTCCAGATGCGCGAGGACGGTGAAATGCCGAAACAGGTTCACCCCATTCCACACATCCTCCAAATAGGCGTCGTAGTCGATGGCTCCTCTAAACCCGCTCCTTTTTAAATTGTGAAAGCTGAGCAAGACGAAGTCGTAAGCTTCGACCGGGTAGCGAATCGGCGTTTCCGTGTCCCAGCCGAATTCGAGACCCGTAGGAAGCCCATAGGCTCTCAGTTGCGCCAGATGTTCTTCCGGGTCTGGGATGAAAAACCTCCGTAACCCGCTGTCGCTCACATTTTCGTAGTGATCTGTGATAATGAATCGATCGATGCCCAACGCTTCGGCCCTTTCCACGATCTGGGGTATGGTCATTCGGGAATCAAAAGAAAAGTTGGAGTGGATATGATAGTCGATTAAAAATGGTGTGGAAATAGAGATCGGACCCCCTTAATTCATTCGTTCAGCTGATATTGCAAACGATAGAGTTGTGTGTAAAGCCCGTTTTTGGCGAACAATTCGAGGTGCGTGCCGCTTTCGACGAGTCGTCCTTTGTGAAAAACAAAAATCCGATCGGCGTTTCGGATCGTCGAGAGCCGGTGCGCGATGGTAATGACGGTGCGTCCCTGAGTCACTTTTTCCATCGCGTCCTGTATGAACGCCTCGGTGACGGGGTCGATATTGGCCGTCGCTTCATCCAATACCAGGATCTTGGGATCCCTCACGACCGCCCTCGCCAGGGCGATCAGTTGCCTTTCACCGGCCGAAAGCGTAGAGGCCCGTTCGTTGAGCATCGTATCGTAACCCTTTTCGAACCGCGAGATCAAATGGTCGACATTAACATATTTGGCCGCGTCGATCACCTCTTCTCGAGAGACCGCGTTGTCGAAGAGCCGGATATTGTCCACGACGTCACCCGAAAAAATGAAGACATCCTGCAGTACGACCGCAACCTGTTTGCGTAAGGCGTGGACTTGATAGGCGTCTATCGGAATCCCGTCGATTAAAATCCGCCCTTTTTGTATCGGGTAGAGCGCGGTGAGTATCCCGATAAGAGAAGTTTTCCCTGCGCCCGTTTCCCCCACTATCGCGACCTTCTCTCCAGGGCGGATGTTGAAGGAGATGTCTTTCAACACCTCCACGCCTTCGTTGTAGCCGAAGGTCACACTCTCGAATTCAACGGAACCATCGCGGATCTCGGGGCCTTCTTGGGAAGGCTCGATTTCCGAGGCCTTTTCGTCGAGCAATTTGAAGATCTTTTCGGCTGAGGCGAGAGCGTTTTGTACGATGTCGAATTTTTCGGAAAGGTCCCGAAGCGGTTGGAAGAACATATCGATGTAGTTGATGAATGCGTAAAGAACACCAAAGGTCATAATGCCGGAGACGAAGTCTTTGGAACCGAACCATATCACCACGCACAAAGCGATATAAAACAGGATATCCATCGTGGGTCGGAAGACGGCGAACACCGTGAGCTGCTGCAAGGTTGCGCGATAGTAGGAGTGATTGGTTTTCTTGAACTCTTCGTATTTGGACGTTTCTCGATTAAACAGCTGGATTACGGACATCCCGGACAGGTGTTCCGCAAGAAACGCGTTGATGCGGGCTAAGCGCACGCGGACTTTTCGATACGCTTTCCGATCGAAGAAACGGAATAAGGCCGTCGCCAATACAATAACCGGTAGAACGAACAAGGAGTAACCGGTCAATTGGCTGCTTAAGAAGAGCATAAAGCCTATGATTCCGATCAACAAGAGGATGTCCTTCACTATACTGGTCACAGCGGATGTGAAGAACTCGTTGAGGTTTTCGGTATCGTTTGTGATGCGGGTCACGATCCTGCCCGTCGGGTTATGGTCGTAAAACTTCAACGGGAGGGTCAAGACTTTCCGAAATAACCCTGTGCGGATATCGTAGATGACCTTTTGCCCCAGTTTGTTGGAGAAATAAACTTGGATATAGTTGGTGAAGAACACAGAGAACAGCAACACCAACAGGATGAGGACCGACTTGTCGATCCCTTGTATATCGTCCACCCGCAGTTCCCGAATTTGCTCTTGGCTCAAGCGGAAAGAGAGGAGTCCATCGGTGAGAACGAAGTGGCCGTCTCTCCGCGTTAAAGAAAACGCTCCTCCTTTATCCTCTTTTATCCACAACCCTTCGTCCAAGCGGTAATACCCTTTCGCTTCTACCGCGGAAGAGGTGTACCGGTGTTCGCGCATCATAAAGGCATCGATCGCGTTCTTCGAAACGTAAGGGATGTACAGCTGGAAAAGCGTGCCGAGGACCAGCATCAGCAAAGATAGGTAAAACAGTTTGCGATAGGGGGTCACGTACGCCCACAAGCGTTTGAAAAGGTGATAATCGAAACCTTTCCCCTCTTCTTCCTTCTCCAGGTGGTAGTCTTTAGACGCGCTCACGGCGTGGGCCTCCTCTTGATCTCTTCTTCGAGGAGTTGTTTTTTGTACAAGGTCGCGTACATCCCGTTTTTCTCCAAGAGCTCGACGTGCGTGCCCGATTCGGCGATTTGACCGTTATCGAAGACGACGATGAGGTCGGCCGAAGCGACTGCCTTCAACCGGTGAGAGACCAGGATTGTGGTTCTGTCCGCGATTTCGTCTTCCAAACTCCTGAGGATGTGCATCTCCGTTTCGACGTCGACGGCGGAAAGGCAGTCGTCCAATATGACCACCGGAGTTTTTTTCATAAGGGCTCGGGCGATCGCTACCCGCTGTTTCTGACCTCCCGAAAGCGTGATTCCCCGTTCGCCCACCAGGGTACGATAACCCTCCGGGAAATCGGCGATGTTGTCGTGAACGGCCGCCAGTTTGGCGTAATTCTGCACTTCTTCGGCGGAGTAGACGTCGTGACTGAAGGCGATGTTTTGTTCGATCGTTGCTGAGAAGAGGAAGGTTTCCTGAGGGACGTACGAAACTTGGTCGCGGATATCCTTCATAGATAAGGCATTGATGTCCTTACCGCCGATAAAGATCTTGCCGACAGGCACCGAATACATCTTCACGAGCAGCTTACCTAACGTGGACTTTCCGCTACCCGTCTGCCCGACGAAGGCCACCGTCTTCCCTTTTTCTATTGTCAATGAGAGGCTTTTCAAAGCAAGCTTTTCCGACCCCGGGTAAGAGAAAGAGAGGTCACGGATTTCGATTTGCTTGCTCAAATCCGCTTTTTCAGGGGTAACGGGCTCTTGCACTTCGGAGACTTGTTCCACGATCCAATTCAACCGTTTGTAAGATGCCCGCCCCCTTTGTATGATGTTGATCACCCAACCGATCGCGATCATCGGCCAAACGAGCAGTCCGAGGTACTGGGTGAAGGCGATGAACTGGCCTAGGCTGATCTGCCCCGTGATGATCAGGTGACCTCCGTAAAACAATGCGAACACCGTTCCCAAAGAGGCAAATAGCTCTATCAATGGAAAAAAGAGTCCCCATACTCGGACCAAATTCATCGATTTCGCGAAGTACTCCGCGCACTTGCTACCGAATCGGGTATTCCTTTCTGGCTGAATCGCATAGCTTTTCACGACCCGAATGCCGTCCAATGACTCTTGGGCGAGGTCGGTGATGTCGGAAAAGGTGTTCTGCACTGCCGTGAACCGATGATGGATCGCGCGGCCGAATCCGACTGCGATGAGGCCTAAGAACGGCAGCGGAATCATCCCTATGAGCGTCAGACGCCAATCGACTTGGGTGATCATCATATAGATGCTTAAGACGCTCAAGACGATGGCGTCGGTCAGCATTATCACACCTTGAGAAAGCATCATCCGTGTGGCGCTCACGTCGTTCGTCATCCGGGCCATAATATCCCCGACCTTGATGCGGTCGTAAAAAGAAGGTGAGAGCGAAAGCAGCTTAGAAAACAACCGGTTCCTCAAAAACTCTTCGAACATCCTCGAGGAACCGATGATAAACCAACGCCAAAAAAAACGGGAGAAGAATATGCCGACCGAGATCAACAGGATGATCTGAATAGACGACGCGACCACTGCCAGGTCTCCCGCCGACGATTCCAGGCTATCTACCAAGGTTTTAATGTATCCGGGGATATAAATCTGCAGGACATCAACCAATAGAAGGATCAAGATGCCGATCAGATAACGATACCAGTGTTTGTGCAAGAAACTGCCGATGAGTTTTTCCCTCTTCTGTGCCAAAGACTCATTGCTCCGTGCCATTTGGGTGCTCCTTCAAGTCGCACATTTCTACTTCCGGGCTGTATTATAGCACTTCGTCCGATAAAAAAGAAACGGTAACCGAAGGAGCGAGGGGGGGTTAGGGGTTCAAAGCGCTTTGAACAACTCGAGCATGTAAGCGGACCAATAGTGTCGTAAGAACAACAGCATAGGGATCGCGAGCAAGACGCCCACAGCTCCGAAGTAGGAGCCGCAAATGAAGACGGAGATGATGATGACGAACCAGTTGATCTTCATCCGTGAGCCCTGTATTTTGGGGGAAAGGACCCAGCTTTCCAGTTGATTGACGATGATGAGGACGATCAACGCCTTGAGCGCCCCGGGAACTCCTGCGTTCGTGAAGCCCAAGAGAACGGCGGGAACACCCGCGACAAAAACGCCTAAGAACGGCACGAAGTTCGTGATCCCTGAGAGAAATCCCAAAAAAAGGGCATAGGGGATCTGCGCAAAAAACATCCCCAAGCCTACTAAGAAGCCGATTATACCGGCCAGCATGACCTGCCCGGTGATAAAATGGCGCACCTCGTTGTAGAGGGCGCTCATTACTTCTATAGAGCGCGCTAAGGTCGACTTCGGAAAGAATCGCCACAAGTTTTTCTTAAGCATCGGCAGAAGGGTCGTGAAGTAGCTGGCTGTGATGATGAAGAGCATAATGGCGGTCATCGCGCCCGGAATGTGCTGGATCACGGTATTGAGGATGTTGACGCCGAGCTCCGAAAACCGGGAAACGAATTGAGTGGTGATGTCTTCGACGATATCGACGGCCTTCTGGTCTATCCGCGCTCCGGTGGAAAAGAGGGGTTTCAAGTTCAGGTTTTGAGCCGCTTTTTGGATCATTGGAAAGATTTTCTTGCCTTCTTCGATCAAAATCGGAAAGACGGAGTAGAAGGCGTAGGCGATTAGGGAAAACAAGACGATCGCAGAAACGACCGTTCCAAAACGATAAGAGACGCCTTTGATCTTAGACAGCGCCCGAGCCGGGACTTCTATGATCAGAGAAAGGTACCATCCGAAGACGAGGGCGCCCATAATCGTTGGGGCCAGTTTGAAGAGGAATAAAAAAATCAGAAAAAATACCAGAATTACCCACATCGCGGGATCGACCCGTTTACTCAGACTGGTCATATATCCTCCGCACCTCGCGGATATCATCCCAGGTTAAGGCTTTCGGTGAACCCGGCGCTTTTGAGGCGTTTCTCAAGAGGTAGCTGGGGTGGAACATCGGGAAAATCGTGATTCCTCCCTCCCACTGCAGGCGTTTCCCGCGCATCTCCGTGATCTTGATCTCCCGTTCAGGTAGAAAGTAAGAGAGTGAGGAGGCGCCCAGCGTCACGATCAATTTCGGATGCACGACTTGAAGCTGGGCCAAGAGAAAAGGCGCGCACGCGTCCATTTCCGCCATCGTGGGTGTGCGGTTATCCGGCGGTCGGCATTTGATGATATTCCCGATGTACACGTCCTTTCTGTCGATCTTCACCGATTTCAGGATTTCAGTGAAAAGCGTACCGGCTGCGCCTACGAAAGGGCGCCCGGAAAGGTCTTCCTCTCTTCCGGGCGCCTCTCCAACGAAAAATAAACGCGCGTTTAAATTGCCTTCCCCGGGAACCGTTTGTGTGCGATGTTCGCATAATCCACAACGCGTACACGTCGCGATCCGATCAATAATTTCTCTTAAAAGGGTTTCTTTGTCCACGCACATCGATCCTTTCGACACAATCTGGGAAGATGTTCGATACTAGGTGTCCAACCGGGGTTCCTCACCCTTAGAATTTATATCCGGTCACCTTACGCAGGAACGATTTCCGATTCGCAATGTCCTCTGGACCTTCCACTCCTTTTGGAGAGGATCCATCGACAACTCCCATTATCCCTCTACCCTGCTGCGTTTGCGCGACGATGACCTGAATCGGGTTCGCGGTTGCCGCGTAGATCGAGCAGACCTCCTGCGTCTGCTTCAACCCGTTCAAGAAATTTATCGGATAGGCTTTGCGGATCAACAAGACAAAAATGTGACCGGCACCGATACGCTGGGCGTTATCACGCGCGGCGTCAACCAGGGGCGCGCAGTTTCCCTCCACGCGTATTAAACACGGTCCGGAAGCTTCGTTGAAAGCCAAGCCGTATTCGATACCGGGGACGGAGGTGACGAGCAATTCGGAGATATCTTCCACCGTTTTAATGAAGTGCGACTGTCCAAGGATGAGATTGCAATCCTCGGGACAGTCCAATGAGATCACTTCAAAGGTAAGCAAAGTTAACCGCCCGCCTTTTTCCCCTGAAGGGTCTTGACGATAAAGCTGGCGACATCGATTCCCTTCGTTCCTCTTCCAAAACCGGCGTCCATACCCGACTGAATGGCGATCTCGTTCTTAATCTGCGTGCCGCCCGCGATCAGCAGCAACCGGTCACGCACACCTTTTTCTATGCAGAGTTGATGGATCTTTTTCATCTCGTCGATATGAACATCGTTATGAGTGATGATCATACTACAAAGAATCGCTTGGGAATTCGTTTCTATCGCGGCGTCGATCATTTTCTCGACCGGCACGCTGGTCCCTAAATAGGTGTATTTAATGCCGAACTTCTCTATTCCGCCGTGCTTGATATCCAAAATTTCTCTGATTCCGACAGAGTGTTCGTCGTTCCCCACCGTTCCGGCGACGACCCGCAGCGGATTCTCGTGAACGTACCGTGTGATCTCTTCCTCCGATAGCGTGACGGGTTTTTCAGGCAATCGCAAGGTGTTCCGATCGACGAAAAACGGCACGCGGGCCTTTAATTCGACATAGGTTCCCTCGGCCGGGTGCAGCACTGTTTTTGAGATGACCGTAGGCTCTTCCAATCCCAAACGGTTGGCTATTTCCAAAGCCGCAGCTTCAGCTATATCGGGGTTATCGGGGATCGTGATGTCCAACTGAATGATCCCATCGTTCTTCCATTCGACTTCCGGTTTGAGCAGACCCTTGCGTTCGGACTCTCGAACGGCGGCGCGGCGGACTTCTACGTTGTCGTTTTCGTCCAGTTCATCCAAGAACTGGATCTTTTCCGGATGATCCAGGGTGCATCCTCGAATGGGGTCGCACGCCTTTTTAACGCCAGCGGGAAGCGCGTTATAACCGTAATGGTGGCAAACGGGCGCGTAATAGTCGCGTTCTCGAGGTACGATGCTGCCGGCTCCGAGTTCGCCGTCTTTTTTCCTTACGATGCCATCGCCATTCCTCTCGGGAAAGTATCCCGAATCGACGAAAAAGCCTTTTTCGACCGCTTCAAAGTAGCCGCCGTTTTCTAAGATATCCTCCATATAAAGGATCGCGCGGATCTTCAAGTCACGCATCTCGTCCTTCAGCGCGTCCATCTTAGGCCCGACGTACCGTTTTATACCGTCCAGTGCGATTAAAGTGTGTTTGGCCGTCTGGACTCCTCGTATCGAATTGATGTGCCAGGGGACATTACGACCCTCGTCCGGGGTGATGGTGGATTGGAGGTCGGCGTGCGTCAATCGACTGAGAACGGCATCCAGAACGTGTATACGGGTTGCGTCGTATAGGTCCGCTTCGATGTAACGCGTGTTCATCTGAGCGCGGAACTTGAATTCTTTGAAGAGTTCTCGAATCGTCAGCGCGTAAACGAAATTGAGCCGGAAAGACGGAGAGGGAGAGGACATCGGGGGGACCGTCGATAAAGAGATCAACGATTTCTTCATCCCCGCGCGAACAGAAAACGAGCTGTTGATCGCGTGTTGAACTAGGAGTTCCGGCATCACCTTCCAGGCGATCTTCGATGAGGCGTTCGCGTTGTGCGCGCCATCGATCTGCAGAATGTCGGCGCTGGCCATCAGTTTCTTCGCTACGGCGGCGTCCACAAAAGACCGGATCGGGTTGATACCCCGATACAAGACGTTGTATTGCGGATCCTGATGGGCTCCGTTCACGCCCTCTTCGGCGAACAAGACAGCCACTTCCGGCCCTGCGATACCGGAGACGTAAGAATGGAAATTGATCGGCCTGCCTACCTCCTCTTCTATCAAGTCCAGCGCTTTACGACTTGCGCGGATTTCTTTTCGGGTGATCGGCACCCCTCCCGTTCCTTCCGGCGTCCCTTCCAACAACCCGTCGAAATGGGACTGTCCGAGGGTCCGGATGACCATAATGTGATCAGCGCCGTGCCAGGCAGCCATTCTCATACGGCGAAGGTCATCTTCGAATCTTCCGGAAGCGATCTCGGCCGTAATGATTTCCTGAGGTTGCGGGTCGATATTGTCGAAGTATCGTCCGGCCGGCAAAGGGAGCGATTGGGTCAGGGGTTTCGATATCTCTTCGTATCGGTAACTCCCCTCTTTTTTCTCGCTTGGATGCGCTTCACGCCAGTGCCAACCTTTTCGTTTCGGACGATAGTCTGCTAAACCGGTCAGAATCTCGTCAACATCCAATTTTTTCGTCGGGTCTAAACTCATCCGATCTTCACTCCTTTGAACGATTTTTCGGCAACCTCCCAGTGTTTGCCTTCCGCCATTTCTTTACCGACGGCCAAGTAGTCCCGTTTCAGCTCTTCGGCCACCTTTAAAATAACGTGACCGGCTCCTCTTCCCAACAAGCCCCTTTCAAAGCACTTGTCGACGAACCCTTTCGCTTCCAAAGAATTGAACCCCATCCGTAGAAGAACAGATCGCTCGATCGAGGGCGTCGTGTTTTCATACGCGAGTTTGACGAGCGGGTCCACGATCTTTTCCGACAATTCCCAAAACTTTCGGTTCAGCTCTTCGTCTGTCAAGCGTGACAACTCTTGCTTTCGCTTCTCAAATAGATCGGTTTTCAAGTTTTCCTCCTTAAGATGCAAGATTTTTCCGAAGATCGGAATGGGTGTTCGCACCTTCGCAGTCGATACCATCCTCGTAGGGAGGCATCCGATGGTGAAGGAACCGTAGGCTCATCCCTTAGGAAGACCCCGTCGAAGGTTTAGGCCAGTGATCCTTTCTATTCGGACGATGAACTATTATACCTGATTAAATTATTAAGTCAAGAAGAGCATTTGACCGTTTTTTCTTAACCAGCTTTTACTCATCTGGAAATCGGGGAGGTAGTGGGCAACCAGCGCCCAAAAAGATTTTGAGTGATTTGGAAAACGCAAATGGCAGAGTTCGTGAACGATCACGTATTCCATTACTGTTTCTGGAGCCATGATCAACCTCCAATTCAGGTTGATGTTCCCCTTTGAAGAGCAGCTCCCCCAACGAGAACGCTGGTCTTTGACCCGTAATTTGTCAGGATAGAGGGAGGTCTTCTCCGCCCATTCTCTGACCTTAATCGGAATCAACCGCCGGGCCTCGCTCTCCAACCATAACCTGACCCATTTCTTCACGTCCCCATCTGTGAGCCTACTCTTAAGATACGGGTGGATCGAGATCTCCAAAGAGGCGGATCCCGCCGAAATAGAGACGTTTCCGACCCGATTGCTGGAAACGACGTTCAGTGGCAGCAGCTGTCCCCGGTAAAAAATGCGTTCCGACTGTCCCATACGTACATTCCTCGTTTTATTTACCCTATTATATCCGATTTTGCTGAATTTAGAGATACCTGGTGTGCGTCAAATTATGGGGTGTAATCAAGAAACAAGGACAGAATTGATCGCGAGAGTTTTAGCCCATATAGTAATCGCGGCGTAAGCGTCTCTTCTTTTCGCGACGGCGCGATGCGCTTTTAAGAAAGGTAAATTGCGGATCGCCGGGTCATAAAAACCTCTTACCCATCGAAAACGCACAAAGTTCGGCGCTAAAAACGGGCGGTGTTCCCAGACGGTATCGTAATCACGGCGAACAACGCCTGTTCCCCCTCCCGAAAAAAAGTGACGTTCCATCCAATAAGAAGTATAAACCACTTCTTGTTGGACGCCCCCGAAAAGGGCTTCGCTTCGCTTGCTGCGCCCCTCGCTCCGCCCTTTTCGGGGGAAAAACAGAACACAAGGTCAAAACCAGCAAAAGGTAAAAAGGTAAAAATCTAAAAGTTAAATAACCGTCCTGGAAAGGCGAAAGCCGAGGGAGTAGTAGCTGCTCGTCGGCACGCTGTAATCACGATACGCCACGCGGCAGAACTGTGCGTTGTGGTACCAGCTGCCGCCCCGCCCCACCCGCCGGGCGCCACGGCTAGGCCCTGCCGGGTTCATCTGCATCGCGTTTTTGTAGAAGCTTTTTTCGTACCAATCGTGGCACCATTCAAACACGTTCCCGCTCATATCGTACAACCCCAGCTCGTTCGATTTCTTCTCGCCTACAGGGTGTGTCTTACTTTTTGAATTACGGCTGTACCACCCCACTTCGTTTAGGTCGCTGCTTCCAGCAAATATATATCCCCTTGAGTTTTGTCCCCCGCGCGCCGCGTATTCCCACTCCGCTTCCGTTGTCAACACCGATCGGAAATGTGAGAAAACACCGATCAAAAAGTGATGTTTGTTTTGTCATAATTTCGGAACCTC
>MWEM01000062.1 GCA_002071085.1 Thermotogota bacterium ADurb.Bin062
TGGTTGCTTATTCGTCTATTATCTGCTTTTCAAAGACCGAAAATTTCCCGGTGACCTTTCTTTCCACCGGTCCCTGCACTTTCCCTATTCCCTTAATACCTTTCTCTTGGAAACCTCGGGTATATTATCATATCTGTCCGCCTTTGTCAATCTTTTCCCCTCCTTCTTTTTCGTAAATAGTATGTGAATCGATTGAACAACGCGAGGATTGCTATAAAGTACGCTTACGCCGCGATGCTCGTGCGGGGATCGCGGGGTAACCAACGGGGCCGATTTCGGAAACTCACGAAGTCTCGCGATCCCCGCCTTATGCATTTTACCCCGCGATGACGTCAGGGTATCGCGCCGTCGCGAAAAGAAAGGGCGCTTACGCCGCGATGCCCGTGTGGGGTTATCGCGGGGTAACCAACGGGGCCGATTTCGGAAGCCCACAAAGCCTCGCGATTCGCCTTCTGCAATTTTTACGCCGCCCTGGGAAAGCCGGACTTTAGTCCGGCATATCTTTTCCTCTTCCGGGAGAACCCTGTCCCTTGTCAGTTTATCCTCTGTGTTCTCTGTACCCTCCGTGCGAAACCTGTTCTTAATCTTTAGAACGAACGAAAGCGAGGGTATTGCGCCGTCGCGAAAAGAAATGGGCGCCTACGCCGCGATGCTCGTGCGGGGTTATCGCGGGGTAACCAGCGGGCTGACTTCGGAAGCCCACGAAGTCTCGCGATCCCCGCCTTTTGTTTTTTTACCCCGCGATGACGTCGGGGTATCGCGCCGTCGCGAAAAGAAGGGTCGCTTACGCCGCGATGCCGCGCTTGGGAACGTTCCAAGAAAAACAAAAGACATGCCAAACTAAAGTTTGGCGTTCCCTGGTGTTCCCAGCGCGTTCCCAGAGTTTTTTTCTCTGCGTTCTCTATGCCTTCCGTGTGAACCCTGTTTTTTTAAGACATGCCAACTTGAAAGTTGGCGTTTCCATCGACACGCCGAACAGAAGTTGGCGTTCCCAGAGAGGCAGGCCGACTGGAAGTCGGCCTCACGAAAAGAAGGGTCGCTTACGCCCCGATGACTATAACGACAAAAATCGCGCTCGATTCTGGCCTTTTTTCTTGGCTCTTCGACAATTTACAAGACGTACTTAATTAACGTCTTCTATCGTAATAATTCTGTAGACCCTTAGACCGTTTCGCTAAACCGCTCTAATCGCATAATCGGCCATCTCGCAGTCTCTTTTTATTCCTCTTATGTTACTTTGTATTTCTTGGATGATCAGTGGACTTCAAGTAATGTATCGAAGAGCCTTTTTCTTGATTTCACCCCATAACTTGACACACACGCCATACGATCTTTGAAACCCCGTTTGAAAGATTTCAAAAATCACATATCCGGCCTTCCGGGTTTTTATGTTAGAATCATAGTGAGCGCGTAGCCAAACGCTGCCAAAAAAACCCTTTTATGGAGGTGTTGTGTGTGAAACGTATCCTTTTTGTCTTGATCTTCGCGATCTTCACGGTGAGTATCTTCGCAGGACTCAGCGGGAAAGTGGCCGAGGTCGATAAGTACGGTAACACGTATACCGATCTTTTACAGGACTCGGCCACCGAAGCGGGGCTGGAGTTCGGAGATATCGTCGAGTTGGCCTTCGGGGATCACCGGCTCGTTGTCCCATTCGTCAGGAATTACGGAGATGTCGACAGAGGGCAACCGTTGTTGAGGATCTCCGGTGGAAAACTCCTCATGGCGATCAGCTACGGCAACTTTTCCCAAGTCTACGCCGTCGCGCTTGGGATGGGCGTCAACATTTCTTTGGTCGAAAAAGGCGCCTACTTGGGCGAACTGGAGATTCGGAACCTTGTTCGCACGGATGTTCGAAGCGACTACGTCACCGACGTCGTTTTCGCCAATTTCCGACCTGTGAGAATGGGAGATATCGCGCCCAACACACTGTATCGCTGTTCGCATCCGTCTATTAACGATCCAAGATCCCCGTATGCCAATGCGCTTGTGGAAGGCGCCGGCATCAAGACCGTTGTGAACCTGTCCGACTCGGACGAGGAACTGGCTGAGAATTACAAATACTCCGAATTCTATCGATCTCTGGGAGAAGCCGGTCACATTATCAATCTCAATATGGGCGTGGACCTGCTCAGCCCGGACTTCGCCAGGAAACTGCGCCTAGGCTTCCTCTTTATGATCGAGAATGAACCCCCTTATCTGGTTCACTGTGTGGAAGGGAAGGACCGAGCCGGTATCGTCTCAGCTCTTTTGGCCGCGATCATGAACGGCGAAGTCGAAGATATCTATCGCGACTACATCGTATCGTACATCAACTACTATCACGTGAAACCGGGAACTCCCGCCTATGCTGCCGTTCGCAAGATCATCGCCGATATTTTCGCCCAGATGAACGACGGAAAGCCGGTGGACGATTCAAACATCCGGTTCGTCGCCTTGAAGTATCTGCGAAACCAGGTAGGGCTCTCTCTCGAGGAGATTCAGAAGCTAAAAGCCCGTCTTCGGTAAAGCATAGTCAACGCCAAGTTTCAAGTTTTAAAAGGGCGCATAGACGATCTATGTCTCACGCTCTTACAGAAGAGGGTCCTTCGGAACCCTCTTCTTTTCGTATACTGAAAAGAACGCCACTCTCCCAGGATTCGCGGGACGAAAAAATTGATATTCTTTTCAGATCGTACTCCATTCTGCGCAAAATCCTGATATAATTGAGCCGTGACGGAAATCTGAAAAAACGCGGGCACTATCGGTATTCTATGTCGCTTCCGCTACTCTAGCGCCGTGAGAGCAAGAGCGGCGAAAACCCGAAAGCTCGAGTTTAAGTTATTGAAGGATAGACTATGACGCATAAAAGTGAAGAGTCCTCTCAAAAACGTTCCGCTAAGGCTTCTTCTCGAAAAGGACAGTGGCGATTGGTCGTTTCCCACCGCGTCCTTTTGCTGCTGTTCTTTATTGGCGCAATTTGCGTCGGTTTTTGGGGCTTCTATCATGTTCAGGATACTCGGAAAAAAGAACTCTCAGAAGCAAGGGCCGTACACTGTTTGGAGTTAGCGGGAGAGTTCGATAAATTCATCCGCAATCAGGAAAGCCGTATAGAATGGCTTTTATCGGAAATCTCGGCTTTATTAGAACCAGGCGAAGTCCCTACGACCTCTTCTTTCGTCGATCGTTTAGAAACAGAAATCGCTCCTTTGCTCAAATCCGTTGTGGCCAACTGCGCGGAGCTGGACGCCTGCTTTTTTCACCTGAACCCGCAAATAGACCAAAAGTATTTTGACATCACTTACGTAAAAAGCGCAGACCGTTCGATTAGGCGACAGCCTTCGTTAGCCAAAGAGGAGTACGATAAGGCGAACCCATCTATGGTCTGGTTCTATACGCCTTTGTCCAGAAAGGTGCCCGGTTGGTCGGAAGTGTTCTATTTGGATGCGCTGGAAGACCACTTGATCAGCTATTCGGCGCCGGTCTTGCACAACGGTCAACCCATAGCGGTAGTTGGGATATTCGTTCGCTTGCGCCACCTGATTGAGAGAGTCGCACGTATTTCTGACTCTGAAGACTCCTTCGGATTCTTGCTCAATTCGGAGCGGGTCGTGTTGTATCATCCCGATTACGCGAAAGGAGTTCTATTTGAGCATCTGGAACCGGTCGACCTCGCCGTTTTGGACGAGGCTCTGTCCAAAGGTCCCACTCTCTCTCCTGGCGTATGGCGAGATCGCTCGCGGCTGCTCACGTTCGCTAAATTGGCGAATGGCTGGATTCTGGGGTTCGATATCTCATTCGGAAATACCGGCGTGCCCTTTCACGCGGTCGCTGTTTTCGTGATCGCGATTGGTCTGATTGTCTTGTTTTCCGCCTTTATTTTTGGGTATGTCTACAATCGTTCGGTCTTTAAACCCCTCGCGATACTCTCCGAGACGACTACCCGATTCAGCCAAGGCGAATCAGGCGCTCGATATTTCGGTCCTACTAGCGGTCCGGTCGGTCAACTGGGCGTTTCGTTCAACGAGTTTGCCGATAACCTAGCTAACCGGCTTGCGACGATTCGACGGCAGAACGAGGACATCTCCGCCATTAACCAGGAGTTGGAGGCGATGAATCAACAGCTCCAAGAAAGCTACAACGTCTCGGAAGAACTGACCGCGAGCTTGCACAAAACCATCGCGCTCACGTCAAGATCCTCTCTATCGACCTTCGAAAGCCAACACAGTTTTTTAAAAGAAGCCCTCGACACGATCCTCATGCTCCTCCCGAAGGCCGATTACGGGACGATCTATACCCTGACTCGGGACGTCTTTTCGATAGTAAGTTTCGTAGGACACCGCTTCTCACGGTACTACCAGATACCTCAAGCGCTACTGCCTATCTCCCAAACCCCCTTTCTCGTCGACAATTCGCTGGGATTACCGGGAGACCCGGAAGAGTTGAAACGGTACTTGCCCGAATTATACCTGAGAGAGCGCAAATCTGTCGAACAAACGTTGGGCGTCTACCTCCAAGTCGCGGGCGAGGTCCAGGGTTTGATCACCCTCGATATCGCCAGGGGCCGTCGAACGACTTTCTCAGAGGCACATAAAGAAATAATCCACTCGTTCGCCAACATCGTCTCTTCTTTCTTGGCGATCCGTACCTTCGCTCATCAGTCCGAAGGATTTCAAAAAGAGATCATCCTCTCTTTCATCAAAATACTGGAGCTCTATGACCCCTACACGCAGGGGCATTCCGAAGCGGTCGCCCTGCTTTCCTCCATGATCGCAGAAGAGTTGCGCATCGATGCCACCGACTTTAAAAGGGTTTATTGGGCTGGATTAGTCCACGATATCGGCAAAATTCTGGTGCCTTCGGACATCCTTAAGAAAAAAAGTGCCCTCACCAAAGAGGAATACACGGTCATACAGAAGCATCCGCAATGGGGCGCGGAGGTGCTTCACTCCTCGGAAAAACTCAAAGAAATCGCTGAATACGTGCTGTTCCACCATGAGCGTTGGGATGGGACGGGCTACCCGATTGGCCTATCCGGGGAGGAGATTCCGTATATTTCCAGAATCATCTCCATCGCGGACGCGTTGGATGCGATGACTTCCGATCGCCCCTATCGAAAAGGGATGGGTGTGACAATCGCCTTCCAAGAGTTGGAGCGCGGCGCCGGTTCGCAATTCGATCCCGATTTGGTGAGAAAGATTCTGGGTCAGCCGGCGTGCAGGGAAAGGGTTGCGGGAATTATCCAGAACAAGCGAATTGGAGGAATATGAGACCTATGTGTAGGAAACGGGGAGGAAAGCGATGCGCATAGCCGTAATCGGATATTCAGGAAAGATCGATCAGTCTCCCGTCAGGGAACTGAGGGACCTCTGCCTGGCGCTAGGAAAACAAATCGCCCGACAGGGGCACTCTCTTTGGAGCGGGGGGCGGGACGGCGTGATGGCCTTAACCTCGATGGGCGCCGCTTCAGAAAACGGGGAGGTATTCGGAGTCCTTCCCTACGACGAGCAAGAGGAGATCGTTCAACCTTGTCCCTACGTCAAGTACCCGATCTACACGGGCTTAGACTTTCAAATGCGTAGCTGCGTTCTATTGAAGAACGCGGATCTGGTCATCTCGATTGGCGGCGCTTGTGGGACGGCCATCGAGATTTTCGGCGCTTATGGCTACGGAAAACCGTTGGTTCTGATGAAGAACACCGGTGGGGTCACAGAAAGAATCGCCGGTTGGTTCGACCGGAGCGCCCCTCCGTTTTATCTGGATTACAGGAAATCGGCACCCGTATATATAGAAACGAACGTCGAAGAACTCACAAAATACTATGCCAGGTGACCCTATGTGTCTTTAGCCGCTATCATACTCTCGTTATTGACGTTGATTGTTTTACACCGGAAGACCAAGCGCCTGCTTCTGGCAATTGTGGCTTCGATCCTCGTTTTGATTTGCTTTCGGTTTGACTTGGCCGCATTGGGTTGGAGCCTGTTGGACCCCTTTACCGATCCATCCTTCTACAAGCTCGTCGTCACCCTATTCTTAATTTACTACTTCAGCCATATGCTGGCCTTTTCTGGAGATGCGCGAACCTTCACCCATTCCTCTCAAGCCTTGTTCGACAACCCGACGGCGATCGCGTTTATGCCGACTTTGATCGGGTTTCTGCCGATGCCAGGCGGGGCGATGTTTACCGCCCCAATGATCCGTAATTTAGGGGAGCCCGAAGGGAAAAGCCCGGACTACCTTCTCGCCGCGAACTACTGGTTCCGACACACGGTCGAGTTCTTCTGGCCCGTTTACACCGGGATGTACCTCATCGTCTCGCTAACCGGTCAGAACTTGGCCGCTTTCTCGGTGAAGCTGTTTCCAGTTTTTTTGTCCGGATTCATCAGCGGGTGGTTCTTCTTGAACGGCTTTCGATTGCCACGCGTCAAGAAAGCGCCGCTCAAAGAGCTCAAAGGGTTATGGCTGGTCGGATTCATCGTATTGATCGGGGTTCTCATCTTAGGCCTGAACATCGAAGGGTATTTGGCCTTGTTGATCTGTATAGGGGCCTACTCTGTCCTTCGCCGAAAACACATTTCTCCTGCGCTGAAGGGGGCCCTGCAGAAATGGGACGTCTATGTCCTACTCTATCTTTTCTACGTGTATAAAAGCTACCTCATCCAAGTGGATTTCCCCGCTTCCTTGGCGGCAGATTTTCAGGCGCTGAATCTGGGCGTAGGCTGGATGACCGCTTTACTACCCTTTTTTATCGGAATTGCGACGGGGCTCACGCCAAGCACGATCGGCATCACGACGCCGCTTTTAATGAAATTGGGCGCCGATGCGACCTGGCTGTACTTTTGGGCGGTGGTCGGTGTGGTTCTCTCCCCGGTACATCTCTGCTCCGTGCTTACAGCCGATTATTTCAAGGCGGATATGGCACGGATGTTCCTGCGCATTCTACCGATGATCGCGATCTCTGGACTGGTGCTATGGATCCTCTAAACGAAACGGAGGGGATCTCCTGTTTTTCCCGTGAGCGCGTCTGGGCCCTCGTCTCCGCTTTTGCGGAAATGATCAAGAAGCCGTACGCCGAAAGCGCGAACCTCCTCTTGGACCTTCTTAAAAGCGGACCCGACGAACGGGAGGTAGAAGGGGATTCTAAATCGATGTACGAAGCGCTTAGAGCGTTTGAGCAGCGTGAACGAGGCGCCGGTTGGCCCCCGCTTTTTTCCGAGCCTAAAGGAACAGAAAATCCCGATCAGGAAGGACCCGCACTCTCTTTTTTTGGCCAATACGTCTACCGTGTGTTGAGAGAATGGGCAAAGGCGGGAGATTTGCGACTCTTGGCGGAGATGACGAGAAACGCGTGGTACAGCCAAAACGAAGCCGCGATGGCGGAAGCGGTAGCGGCGTTTTCAACGGCGCTTCAAGTCCAAGAGCGCGCCTTCTCTAGGCGGGTGGCTGAAATCGAAAAAGGCAGGCGACCGGCCCCATTCCGCAAACTGATCGAAGTCGCGGACCGCCTTTCGAAGGAGCTTTTGGAAAGCCTCCGCATCCTGAAAACGTCCATCGAAGAAGGCGCTCCCGGCGAAGAGGTTTCAACCCATACAGATCAACGACCAGGCGCGCCCCATCGTGGAAAAATCACCGACCTCATCGACGCGGCGGAGCGTTTTTTGAGAAAGACCCTCTCTATCGTGGATGTTTACGAAACGCTCTGGGAAGAGGAATGCGACCGGCTTTTCTCTAGCAAACCCCGAGTAATCGAGAGCCAACTGCTCCCCGCCTTGCTTGCGCCTTACCCCTCTAGTTCTTCGCAAGAGGCCTATCACAGTTTTTTCCGTCTACTGATCCCTCCGGCGATACCCCAAAGGGTCTGCTTGGCGACACGTTTGACCCATCGCGGGGATACGTCCATAAAAAAAGAGACCGCGCTTCGAAAAAAGCGAGAGAAAACCCCCTTCGATTCCGCGGTCTTGTTATTCTTCCTGACGCTGTTAAAGCAGGTTCGAATCGGGAAAACGACCCTCTCTGATATTATGCAAAAGATACCCATTACGGAGGAGTTGCCCGTTCTCTTTATGAGGCTGCACCTGTCTCACGACATATGGTTTCATCGTTGTGGTTTTCGTGAGCTAGAGGAGGCGCTCCGTCGCAAACGTATGAAGAACGATTATCTTGGAATAAGAATCGAAACGACCGATTCTCTCGTCACGATCGGACAGTTTCGTATGAACGATCTCTCGTTCCGACTGATGGGTCGGCGAGGTTGAGGAGGAGTTGAATACCTTTGAATTACATTGACTTAAGAAGCGACACCGTCACCGAACCGACAGAAGAGATGCGGGAAGCGATGAAAACCGCCCCCGTCGGCGATGACGTTTACGCCGATGATTCTACGGTCAATCGCCTGGAAGAGATGGCCGCGCGAGAGCTGGGTAAAGAGGCCGCGCTCTTCGTTCCCTCTGGGACCTTCGGCAATCAGCTGTCGATCTTGACCCACACCCTCCGCGGCGACGAGGTGTTGATCCCGGAGGATAACCATATCGTCATCCACGAGGCAGGCGCCTCGGCAGTTATCGCGGGCGTGCAATTGCGCTTCGTCCCCGCGACACGAGGGATCATCCAACCGGAAGAGCTCGAGTCGCGCATCCGCGAGGACGATTTGCACACGCCGAGAACGGGGTTGATCTGCGTGGAAAACGCCCATTCCTGTGGCGCCGTGGTTCCTTTGGACAATATGGCCGAAGTCTACGCCGTCGGTCAGAAGGCCGGTATACCGGTGCATTTAGACGGCGCGCGCATTTTCAATGCCGCCGCCGCGTTGGGGTGCCCGGCGAAAGAGATCGCTCAGTACGCGGATTCGGTTATGTTTTGTCTTTCCAAAGGGCTCTGCGCGCCGATCGGGTCTATCGTCGCCGGAACCGAATACTTCATCCGCAGGGCCAGGAAAAACCGGAAGATTATGGGCGGGGCACTACGCCAAGCCGGTGTGATTGCGGCGCCAGGCATTATCGCGCTAGAGCGGATGAGAGGTCGGCTAGCAGAAGACCATCGGAGGGCTAAAGCCTTAGCTGCCGGTCTATCGAAACTCAAAGGGGTAACGGTCTTCTCCGAACAGCTGGACATCAATATGGTGTTCTTTACGATCGACCCAGGGGTCGACAAGCGGGATAGAGCGCGTTATCGAGAGGCGGGCGATCAGCTCGCTCGGTTTCTGACGAAAGAGCTTCTCGACCGGAAGATCAAGATCAATGGTCCGGAAGGGCAGGTCTACCGGTTCGCCACGCATTACTGGATTTCGGACGACGATATCGCGAAGGTCCTCACGTGCCTAGAAAGCGCGCTTGCCGATTTCACCCGGAAGAATGCGCAGAATCTCCACCTATAACGAAAGCGACCTGCACGACGCCCTTAAGGAGTATTTTAGAGGGACAGACGGGATCAAGGAGGCATCGATAAAGGGGTATTCGGTCGACGTCCTACGAGATGGGCGGATTTACGAAATCCAAACCGCGAGCTTCGGGGCGTTGAAGCAGAAACTCTCGATGCTGGCGCCAGACTGGCCGATCTCCGTCGTTTATCCGATACCGGAGGTCAAATGGATTATTCGGATCGACGAGGACGGTGGGGTCATATCTCGCAGGCGGTCGCCAAAAAAGGGAAGCGGTTACGAGGTCTTTAAGGAGCTGGTCTATTTGGCGCCCCTCCTCCCGGATCCAGCGATCACGATAGTCTTGGCCTTCGTGGATGTGGAAGAAGAGCGCCGGCAGGATGGGAAAGGGAGCTGGAGAAGAAAAGGCGATAGCGTGGTCAGCCGTAAGCTCCTTTCTTTTCGAACAACACAGACGTTGTCAGACCCGGAAGAGTACCGGTTATTCCTACGGCTGAGTGAGAGTAGCCCCTTCACAACTGCCGATATCCGGAAAAACCTCTCGGTATCCGCGTCTTTGGCTTCGCGTATCGCCTATTTCCTAAAAACAACCGGGATGGCGGAGTTTATCGGGAAAACGGGGAGAATGCATCTGTACCGGTGGCGCGTAGAAACAAAGGAAAGTGGCCTATACCGTCAATGGAGAACAGAAAACTGAAATGAGAGAAGAGAGGTTTTCCTCGCATGAGGAGATAGCCCACGCCATATCTCACGGCGCGGGCGTATTGCTTGGAGTCACCGCGCTCACGCTACTGACGGTGTTTTCCGCTTTAGCGCGCGATCCGATAAGAGTATTCAGCAGCATCGTCTACGGCGTATCTATGATCCTCCTTTACTTGAGTTCCACCCTGTATCACGGGTTCAAAAAAGAAAAAATCAAGAACCTGTTCGAAATATTCGACCATTCCTCGATTTACCTGCTGATTGCGGGGACTTACACGCCGTTTTTATTGACGGTGTTCCCCGGATTGACCGGTTGGATTCTTTTCGGCGTGATTTGGGGAATCGCGTTGTTTGGCGTTGTTTTCAAAGTGTTTTTTGTCAAGCGATTCGTGGTCTTTTCGACGATTTTGTATATCGCGATGGGATGGTTCATCGTCTTTGCCCTTCGAGCCGTTTTCAATGCCCTGAGCCACCGAGGATTCTTCTTTTTACTGTTTGGCGGGATTCTGTATACGGTCGGGACGTTTTTCTACCTTTATCGCAGGTTCCGCTATCATCACCTGGTCTGGCATCTGTTTGTCCTCGCCGGGAGCCTGTTTCATTTTTTCGCCATTCTGTTCGATATCATCCTGCGATAACGGAAACCCTCACATCATCAACAAACGAGCGAAAAGAAAGGGAGAGAGATGCTGGCGCAAGACAAAATCAAAAGAGTATTCTGTATCGGAAGAAATTACAGGCTACACGCTCAAGAGTTAAACAACGTCGTACCCGAAAGACCGGTCGTGTTCCTGAAACCCCGAGAGTCGATTCTTTTCGAGGGAAGTGAGATCATCCACCCAGCTCCCGGGCGGGATTTGCAGTTTGAAACGGAGTGGGTGGTCCGCATAGGAAAAGAAGGGTTGTACAAGGAAGGAGAGACAGCGGCGGATTGGATCGAGGGTATGACGCTGGGGCTGGACCTCACCCTTCGCGATCTGCAGGAGTCGCTTAAGAAAAAGGGGCTCCCTTGGGAAAAAGCGAAAGCGTTCGACGGGAGCGCCCCCTTGGGCGCCTTCGTCCCATACGTTCCAGAGAAGCTCACCTTCACGTGCCACGTGAACGATAGGCTAAGGCAGACGGGAAACACCGAGTTGATGATCTTCTCGATAGAAGCGTGCTTGGCGGAGATATCCCGTTATTGGCGGTTGTTGCCCGGGGATATCATGTACACGGGCACACCCGAGGGCGTCGGGTCGTTGGCATCCGGAGACCGGGTCACGATTGCATCTGCTTCTATTGGCGCCTTTAGCTGGTTCGTCCGGTAACTACGCGATGTACGCTGGCTACTGGACGTTAACGACAATCGGTATCTTGGTAGACGTCCCGCCGGAGATCTTGCCGAATGACCCGTTCGTTACCTCCACGAGTTCTTTTCTACTGGTATTCACCTGCCAATAAAAGTCTTTCCAGGTCGCTAAGCGGATATGGAACAAATAGGGATAGACCTGGGCTTTGTTCCAATCAGTCCCATAGGAAAGCGCCGTTTGCTGGGCGCCGATTTGGATCGATTGAGTCTCGATGTTATAGATGAGGTAAGCGTCGTTGAATCGAATCGCAAATCTCGTCGGCGGGACGTCGGCCGAACCGCCGACCACCTCCAGCGAAACGTTCATCTGGGTGTCATTGCCGCCAATAGCACCGAACTCTCCGTCGGTTGTTCTAAACACTTTTTTTTGAGAGGTATTGACCTTCCAAAAGAAGCCTTGCCACATATTGAGTTTGATGTGATACAAATAGGGTCGTACCTGCTGAACGCTCCATTCGGAACCATACGAGATCACTTTATCGTGCGCGATGATCTGGAGAATTTGACTCGAAGGCACATAAACCAGATACGCGTCCGTGAACTTCAAGCTGATAGAGCTTGCCAAGGTGAGAGCTGCAAGAACCAAGATGAGAATGAAAAATAGAATCGGAACTTTTTTCATAACTCAACATGTGCGTGGTCATTACAAAAACCAAATAAGCGAAAAACTGAATGAAATCGGTCTTTGAAAAGAAAGTGAACACGGAATAAGGAAAATCGGTACCCCATCTCAAATTATTAAGTGTGAACAAAATAACAAGGAGGAGGAGTACCGATATGACCATTCTACCACGTGTTAAGCAAATTGTCCAGGAAAGGTTCGGAACGTTTTTCGACAGCATCGAAGGCTTTTATCTGAAGAATTTTCTTATCCTTATCCAAGGTCTGCTCACGAATTCCTATACGAGTATAAGCGCTATCGCGGCTGATGAACACTAC
>MWEM01000063.1 GCA_002071085.1 Thermotogota bacterium ADurb.Bin062
GTCTGCCTGTCTGCTTATTACTTACTTCGCGTCTGGTTGCTTATTCGTCTATTATCTGCTTTTCAAAGACCGAAATACAATGACCGAAAACCCGGGGCTATATTATCATATCTCCGTTGCTTTGTCAATCCCTTCTCGGTCTATTGTTCGCGTGAAAAAAATGTTAATCGGTGTTCTATGGATCGAACCGTTCCCTACGACATCGGAAAGGGTCCCGGTGAAGCGTTCTCTTCAAAAATGTCTACGGTGCGCTCTTACCCTATACTCTCAAAGATAGAGGTACCTTAATGTCGAGTAAAGAAAAAATCTCCTTCATTCGTTTGGTCGGTTCCATCACGATCGCTTTCTTTTCGTAAATGGTACACATCAGATTCCTCAGCTCCGAGAGGGCACCTTCTACGGTATATTTCCCCTTTAGCGCTTTCTTCAGCTCCAAATAAAGGATCAAAGCCATAAAGTTCAACATCAGATACCCGCGGAATGCCTCGATCGAATGAACCCGCAAGGGTATGAGGTCCAAAGAGTCTTTCGAAATCCCAAAAAGTGCCTCTGCGGTCTGACGCATATAGCACAACGGCAATACCTCTTCGATCGGTATCTCCCGAGAAGATACAATCACGAATTTCCCTTTGAAGATCAACGCTTCCTCTATCTCCTCAGGCATCAACGCCGTTTCTTTCGCTTCCAATAAAAGTTTCGTCGTCTCCTGCGCTTTCCTGTGTATATCACAGACCACATAGGCATATCCCTCATAGTCATAGAGGTCCACCTGTATTCTTTTGACATAGAGAACGCGTTTGCCATACACAACAGCGTTTTCGGCCTTCTCCAAATCCTGCGCGTGGGCGCGTATGAGCTCCTTGTAAAGTACCCTTCGTGCAGGCAAGCGTGTCAGAAAGGCTATACGGTTCTGATAGAGCTTTCCGATGTTTTCTTGGCTGAAATATCCGGCATCGATTAACGCGAAAGCCGTTTTAACCCCATAATACTCCAGCTCCATCATCGTCGTCGCCAAGGTGGAGACATCCACGATATTGCCCGCCATATACCGAAAGTACAGGGGCATTCCGCTCGCTTGATCCATGACCATCAATAATCTGGTCTCTCGTTCTATCTCTCCTCCATGACAGCCGAAAGCGGATATCGGAATGTCGATTTCGTTCGGCAGTCCCGTACTGTCGATGATCACCGCCGCCTCTTCCCCACTGGCCTGTGCCAGATAACTCTGGAAAAACTTCCTCCATACCCCTTCTTCTCCCAACGTCTTCAAGAACTCGCTGATACTCTGTGAGGTTAAACGTGCTTTGGGATACAGAATGCGCGCGTAATTCCCCTCCATCCACGTCTGAGCATACTGCATCGCACTTTCTTTCAATATCCGGTAGTATAGCAAACCCTTGAGCGTGTCACCCTCTTCGGGTAGACTCTTTTCTATTAGCCTACCCAAGGGAAGCTTCTCCAGGAATTCGGATAATGCATAGGTATCCCCAAAGGAAAGAATCAAGGATTGTCGAAGGCGTTCTTCTACGTTGCCTGCGCGATCACTTCGTTTCTCGTATAGGCCTTTCTCTTTGTCTAAAACCTTCCCGACATAGACCGTTTTCTTTCGGTACTTCTTCTGTTCTTTATCCCAGTAGGAGGTCACGTCATACGCATACTCGTGGCCCCGGATTCTTTTGATGTGGATCGCGCACATTATCTTACCTCGATATATGGTAGTTGCGTAACTACCACATATTGTACCACATCATGCTTATGTTGTCAAGTGTATATCAGGTTCTCCTCCTATGGTGGTTAATTATCGAAGGATTTGGCTTACCAAAGATGCCCGAGCCCCTTCAAGACCTCGGAAATACGATTTGGATCTGTCGCTTCTTCCCACGTCAAAAAGAGAAAATGAGAACCGCTTTTCGTCGTGAACACGTTTTCAGGATCAGACAATGCGGTCCCATCCTCGTCTAAGTGGACCGATACCCCGACTTCTTCGAAAAAGCGCTTACAAGAATCGATCGCGGCTGGTAAGCTCTTCTCTTTCGATAGGACGAAAATGAAATGTCCCCCTCGCGTGACATACTGCTTGAAAAGTTCGACGTCTCTCGCCGTTAAAACCGCAAACGACGGTAACATCGCGTCGGAGGGAGGTAAGGGCATAATCAACCAATGACAGTTGCTGAGCTTCGCTGGGTTGAGAGATCCTTTCAGCGGAATTGTATCCCCGCCGAGGCTTTCAAGGTAGTTTGAAAGCGGTTCGAGCTCTTTCAGAAAATAGTTTTCGTGTGAAGTGTCGATCCCGGCGATGAAAGAAACCTCCTCAAGGCCGGCATCGCCGTAAGGGAGTCCATCGAGATAAAGGGTCAAGGCTTTCGTCGGGACTCGAAGCTCGACGACCTCTTTGAACAACCCTAAGGGTTCCAAGGTTATCGTTTTCTGAAAGAAAGCTTCTCCCTCGTCATTTTTTATTTCGAACAGAATCGTTCGCTCTTCTTCGTTCAGGTTCGCGATCTCATAGCCGTACTTGAAAGGCTGATCCCGGACTATTCGAGCGGGAAATGAAAAGGTGTTGAACAGGTAGACCCTTTTCGAATCCTGTATCCAAATAGGTGAAGTGATGACCTCGTTGGAGTCGTCTTGCTCCACCCGTATGAAAACCCACTCGTAAGGTTTGTCGATCGACAGGCTGAAGGTGGTCTCCCATACGTCTCCCTGAACAGGGAGTGTCAAGACCCCTCCTGAATAAATGGCCTGAGCCTCGAGAATCGTATCTCCGGGATCAGAGTATTCGACCCGAAATGTGACGCGATCCAGGTCATAGAGGATGTCTCCCATCATCGCACCGTTTCCTTCGAAATAAATTTTCACATCTGCGTCTTCGGTCGCAAAGGTATGACGTGCTCTTAGCGCTTTGTATAGGTTTTCGAGAGTCAGCGATTCCATGAAAACTCCCGTGCGGAGGGTATTGGCGGATCCCCAGTTCGCCTGATGATTGTCTTGGTTGGCTGCCGCGCCCAGATGCCATCCTCTCACTAAAGCGCGTTCGTAGCGTTCAAGATACTCCTCGTTGATACACCGAGAAACATAGGTGCTCCCGTTCCCTAATTCGATGAGGTTCATCACTTGGTCCGCTTTCGGGTCGTATACGAAGTCGTAAAAATCTCCGTATTTCACACCGGGGTGAGCAAAAGAGCCTATTCCGTCGTTTTCGTAAATCCACTCGTAAAGTTGGAACAGATCGCTTTCGTCGCGGTGGGTGAAATGCTGGGTGTCGTAGACGGTAATATGACCCTGGCCGGTCAAGGTCCACTCGAACCCGGCGATTGCCAGGAACCGTCCATCCTCGTTCATTTCTCTGGCAGCTTGAAAGGTTTTCGGTAACCGCATCGACCCGTCAGCCAGAGGATACTGCAGATAGTGACAATGATCGGTAACGCCTTGGATATCCAGCTTTCCGTAATCTCTTGCGTGCGTATAGGCCTCCCAAGGGTCTCCGGCTCCATCCGAGTAAGAGGTGTGCGCATGCAAATTTCCGTAAAAAATATGGAGCTGCGCGAAGGCGCTAAAGGAGAAAAACAACCCGGCCAAAGCACACAATAAGACGATTTTCAAAACGCGGCGCATAGTTCCTCCTAAAAACTAAAGGGCGCGTCGAAACGCGCCCCGTGATGTGTGAGTTTAGTACTCGTCGAGAACCTTTTGAGCCTTTTCGGTCGCAGTTTTTAATACGTTTTCGACGTTGGCGTTCATATCGGTCATAATCGTCTGCCAACTGGAAAGCATAATATTGAAGATTTCGCGATATGGCCCGATATAAGGTCTCCGAACGGCGCTTTCCTTCAACTGCAGATAGGTGACCTCCGCCCTCGGGTCTTTCTTGAACAACTCTTGGATTTCGGGAGATTCGTAGGCTGATACACGGCTAGCCATATACCCTGTGGCTAGCGACCATTTTTTCGTGTTCGGTGTCGCGGTGACAAACTTCATGAACTCCCAAGCTGCCTGTTTTTCGTTTTGCGGTTTGTTCTTGAACATATAGATGTTCGCGCCACCGATCGGTGTGGCCTTTTTCACTTGATAAGGCATAAAGGTAGCGCCTAAGTCGAACTTTGCGTTCTGAATCATGTAGGCGAGACTTCCTGTCGAGCGGCAAACCATAGCGACCTTACCCGAGAGGTCCATCGCGTTCCCTTGTTCCGGTATGGTATAAACGAAAACGCCTTCTCGTAACCCTTTTTGGAAAAATTTCCAGGCGTCTATCGTCCCCGGAGAATCGAGTAAAACCTTCATCCCGTCTTCGGAAACGATGTCTCCGCCAAACTGCCAGGCGTAGGATTCGAGTATCCAGTCATCGTCACCCAGCCGATAGCCATAATAATCGGGCCCGAGTTTCTTTACAGCCTTCGCGGCTTCGTAGACTTCTTCCCAAGTTCTGGGTGGTTTATTAGGATCCAAACCCGCAGCTCGGAAAACGTCGCGGTTGATGTACAATAATGGGGTGCTCGTGTTCAACGGAAAGCCGTATAGCTTACCGTAGAAGGTGTTGGCTGCGAGGAATCTGGGGAAGAAATCAGACAAGGTAGCCTTGAATTCGGGGTCTTTGTTTATGAACTCATCCAAGTTCTGGAAAGCATCCCCGTCCAAGAACTGGCCTATTCGGCTTTGTTCGATCTGGGCGATATGCGGCAGGTTGCCCGCCACCATAGACGCCACGAGCTTTTGCATCGTGTCCTCGTAACTACCCGAATAGACTCCTTCTACCACGATTTTTCCTTCGTTGAGTTTGTTAAACTCATCAATTAACTCTAAGAGCGTTGGGGAATAAATCCCAGTTTGCGCATACCAGACGACGACCTTCACCGGTGCAGCGAAGAGCATCATCGCGCAAATCAAGAGCGTTACCGTGATCCATACTTTCTTCATGTTCTCTTTCCTCCTTTTTTCATTCTTTGATGCCAGAAACGCTAATACCTTCGACAAACTGTTTTTGCACAAAGAAAAAGAAAATGATGATCGGCACCACTACAAGAGTCGAGGCGGCCATTCGATAGGTCCAGCGGGTTTCCCAACCGCTCACGAATTGCGAGATGCCGACCTGAATCATCTGATACTTGGGATCGCTGACGGAAACCAGCGGCCACATATACTCGTTCCAATGGGCGATGAAGGTGAAGAGCGACATCGTCCAAAGCGCCGGCTTCGTGAGCGGGAGAATGATGGTGAGAAAAATCTTCAGATGGCCGGCTCCGTCGATGATGGCGGCCTCTTCCAGCTCTCTTGGGATTCCCAGGAAGAACTGTCGTAGAAGGAAAATCCCGAAAGCGCTAGACATAAATGGGATGATCAACACGCGGTAACTGTCGATCATCCCCAGGTTTTTCACAATGATGTAGAGCGGTACTAAGGTCACCTCCGGCGGAACCATCAGTGTCCCGACCAAGATTAGGAAGATGAAATCCCTTCCTTTGAACCGCAAACGAGAAAGCCCATAGGCGGCGAAGCTGTTAAACAGAAGTTGAAGTAAGGTGACAGACAGGGCGACGAAAAGGGAATTGAAAAGGTATCTCCCCATAGGGATCTGGGCCATCGCACCGGCGAAATTTCGAAAATCAAAGAAATTTGGGTAAAATTTCGGGGGCAAGGTGAACACTTCGCTTTCGTCTTTGAAAGCGGTCACGAGCATCCAGATGAACGGCAGATTCACGAGCAGCATAATGACGATAATTGCAATATACAGGGGTATACGTATCCAGAGTGAGGGCGCCTTTCTCATGCGTAATGCACCCTCCTTTTACTGAATCGGAACTGGATCAACGTAAAGACTACCATCATGAGGAACATCACCACGGAGATGGCGGCGGCGTAACCAAACTTCAAGTATGCGAATGCATTTTCGTACAGGTAAAAAGTGATGACCCGCGTACTATTAGCAGGGCCTCCGCGAGTTATTACGCTAACGGAAACAAACACACGGAAGGAAGCGATGAACTGCATAACGGTAACGAAGAGCGTAGTCGGAGATAGAAGCGGCCAAGTGATCGACGTAAACTTACTAAAAGTGGATGCGCCATCGATGTCAGCCGCTTCGTAATAGGTTCTCGGGATGACCTGGAGTCCGGCTAAAAAGAGGACCATATTATAACCGATCCTTTTCCATATGCCTATGATCATCAGCGCGATCAAAGCGTAGTCCGGATCACTCAACCAGTTGATCGACTTAGCGCCAAACCAACTGAGGAAATAATTCAGCAGCCCTACGTTCCCCTCGAATATCCAAGCCCAGATCACCGCCGCGGCAGCCATCGAGGTGATGACGGGGATATAGAAGAAGGTTCGAAAGACCCCTTTTCCTTTAAGCCAAGGGAGATTGACCAGCAAGGCCAGGAGTAACCCGATGAGTATGGAAACGGGGACGGTTACCGCCACATAGATGAAGGTCACTGACATCGAGCTCCAGAAATCTGAAGAGGTAAACATTGAGGTATAGTTATCGAAACCGATAAACCGCATCGGGCGGATGAGATTCCATCTAAAAAAACTGACGAAAAATGACCATCCCAAAGGGAAGTAGATGAACAGTATCTGTGTGACCAATGCAGGCGACACGAAGACCCATCCGGTCAGCGCTTCTCTCGTCTTTCTTCTCATGTATGGCACCTACCCTTATCGTTTCGCATTTTGGGACTTGCTTCTGATGAAGAGGGCAAAATCCCGTCCCTCGAATGCCCGCAGGGAATTATCCTGGAATCACCCAAGCGTTTTTTTGGGAGAAGAAAAGGCGTTTTTCTTCGCCTACCCGGGGTAAAGACCCTTCCGAGAGATTGTATTCCAAAGCGTTGATGACAGAACCGTCGCGCAGTTCTACCGAGTATTCGAGGTGAGAACCCAAGAATATGAACGAACGCACTATGCCAGAAATGGAATTAAAACCCTCGTTGGAACTGGGAGTCAGGGAGAACGCCTCCGGACGAACAACGATCCGGGCTCCTTGACCTTCGGCTACTAAAAGGTTCCGGCACTTGAAGGATTGGTTTAGAGTCTTCGCGTGGACAATACAGGTCTCGCCGTCTCTACTATCCACGACGCCGTCGATAAAATTGACTTTACCGATAAAATCTGCCACAAACGCATTAGCCGGGCGCGTGTAAACCTCGAACGGACTCCCTTTTTGCATAATCTTGCCTTTGTCCATAATCACGATCAGGTCGGAAATGCTCATCGCTTCCACTTGGTCATGAGTCACGTATACGCTTGTAATCTTCATCTCCTGTTGGATACGTCGTATCTCCAAGCGCATCGACTCCCGGAGCTTGGCATCCAAATTCGAAAGCGGCTCATCGAATAGCAGAACCTTCGGTTTCATCACCAAGCTTCTGGCCAAGGCAACCCGCTGTTGCTGCCCACCGGACAACTGGTCCGGTCTCCTTTTTTCCAATCCGCGCAAACCAACCAAATCGATCATATCGCGGGCCTCTTTACGCACGACATCCCGGGAAAGGCGCTTGATCTTCAGCCCGAAAGAGACGTTCTCTTCCACGCTCAGGTGTGGAAAGAGGGCGTAGCTTTGAAACACCATCGAAATATTCCGTTGATTCGGCGGTAGAAAGGTAATATCCTCTCCTTCCAGTCTGACGATGCCATCTGTCGGAAGCTCGAATCCGGCGATCATCCGAAGGGTCGTGGTTTTTCCGCAGCCGGAGGGGCCGAGCAAAGTGATCAAGGCCCCCGACGGGATTTCCAACCATATCCGGTCGACCGCCCTTAATTCAGCGCCGTCGCTTCTGAAGGTTTTGACGAGGTTTTCCAAAACGAGACCCATAAGCTCACCTAACCCCGTAGTTTTGGTTCGATAGGCTGATTCTTTGACGTAAAAAGAGCTTGAGAGACAACATAAAGATCAAAATAATGGAAATCAAGATCACGGAATAGGCGCATGCTTCGGAAAGCCGGCCTGAGTCTGTTTGACTCAGTATCTGCACCGTCATCAGGTTCCATTTCGCTGAAACGAGAAAGATCGCGGCGCTGATCGCCGTCATCGCCCGTACGAAAGAAAAGACGAGGGCGGAAAAGAAGGCCGGGACGATCAGCGGCAACGTGATCCTCCGAAATACGGCGCGGTTGTTCGCGCCTAAGGTGAAGGCCGCTTCTTCTATCGCGGGATCTACTTGGTTGAGAAGGGCGATCCCCGATTGTATCCCGACAGGAATATACCGAAACACGAAATTGAGCACCAGGATCGCCAGGGTACCCGTGAGTAAAAACGGGGGGGTGTTGAAAGCGAAGATGTATCCGATACCAATTACGGTTCCGGGTACCGCGAAGCTGAGCAGAGAGAGGAAGTCCATCGCCCCTTTTCCTGGGAATCGTTTGCGTACGATTAAAAAGGCGATAATCATTCCCAAAAGCCCAGACAGTGGGGTTGAGGAGAAGGCGATGACCAGAGTGTCCTTAATCGACTCTAATCCCACATCGAGCACATACTTGAAGTTATCTAGAGTGAAGCGACTACTCATCCCCCAAGCCTGCGTGAAGGATCCCCAAACGATCGTCGCGTAAATGAGTAGAATGAAGAGCGAAATTATCAGGCAAAGCGAGAACAGAGCCCATTTGATAGGGCGGTTCACGCTCTTGATGACCGAAGTGGTCGGTTTTCCGCTCAAGGTGACGTACCGCTTTCTGCTGACCCAGTACTTTTGCGCTAAGAACGCGAGGATCGAAGGCAAGAGGAGCCAGACGGCTAAAGCCGCGCCAGTTCTGAGGTTGTACATCCCGGTTATCTCCAAGTACGCCTGAACGGACAAAACGGGGAAACGACTACCGGCGAGGATCAAGGGGTTCCCGAAGTCTGCGAGAGACTCTATAAACAAAACCAGCAAGGTACTGGCGATCCCGGGGATTGAAACGGGCAAGATGACCTTTCGGAAGGCTTCCCATCTGCTCGCTCCGAGATTGAAAGCCGCATCTTCGAGTGTGGGTGAGATAGTCGAAATCACCCCGTCCAGGGTGATGAAGGCAACGGGAAAGAAGCAGACCATCTGAGCCATCATCAGGCCCCATAGGCCGTACACCGGGAAGTTGCGTATGCCGAAAACTTTTGCCGTGATTAAACCGTTAAACCCAAACAGCATAATCAGTGCCATCGCTCCGATGAAGGGTGGGAAAACGACCGGCATCAACGCGACGAATCGGAAAAACCTTTTGAGGGGGATATTCGTGCGGTTGAGAGTATAGGCGAAAAGGTATCCGATCGCCACGCCGAAAATAGCAGTGAGGGAGGCGACTAAAAGGCTGTTATAGAATCCTTGGCGCAAATAGTTGTTGGAGAGGGTCTGACGGTAAACGTCCAAGCTCAATGTTCCGTCACCTTTCTCGAAGCTAACCATCGCTACCTTTATCAACGGATAAAGGGAAAACAGGAACAGCAAGAAAAAAATCCCGATGATCAACAATAACAGAAAAGGTTCTTTCGTTAAGGCTTTCAGAGAGCGAAAAAGCTCCTTCGACTTCAACGGTACACCCCCGGCGCGCGTGTGCGCTCTGAAAAAGACCGGCTTCCGGTTCACCCGGAAGCCTTGTTCTATTTAACCTCGCCTGAGTTATTGGACAGGCAACACCTCTTTTACCCAACGCTCCAGGAGGCGGACCTTCTCTTGCGCTGCCCAAATGCCGTCAACGGTTATGAGCTTAATCGTGGAAAGAGGTTGGAGCGAGCCGAAATCGACGTCGTTGCGTATGGGGTAAAAATAGGTTTTCTGTTCTACGATTTGCTGTTGCCCGTTTTTCGAGATGAGCCAATCGATCAGTTTTTGCGCTTCTCCGATGTTTTTAGCGCCCTTTAAAATCGAAGCGCATGCGCATTCATAGGGAACGCCCTCTTCCGGAAAGATGATTTCGACAGGATAGCCTTGTTCTTTGAACTGGAAAAAGGCGGGTGTGAACTGCAAACCCATCAACGCCTGACCGGTGCCAACCGCTTTTGACGGACCCGTACCGCTTTGGGTATAGGTTTGCACGTTCGGAGCCATTTTTTTCAGGAATTCGATCATCCCGTCTTCTCCATAAAGCATAATCAAGCCGGTCATCATCGAGTAGGCTGTCCCGGACGCTTGCGGGTTCGGGTATTGGATCATCTTGCGGTAAGCCACGTGGAAGAGGTCTTCCCAGGTCTTCGGCATCGGCGCTTTTAGCTGCGCGAGCACCTGGGTGTTGATCCCGATCCCTAAGGGGTTCATATAGAAGGCGTGGAAAAACCCGTCCACATCATAGAACTCCGGGCTAATCCCGTAAACGTGCAAAGATTTGTAGGCCATCGTCAGCCCTTTTTCTTTCGCGAGAATGTGGTTTTCCATCGGCGCTCCAAACCAAACATCCGCTTGGGGGTTATTCTTTTCCGCTTCAATTCTAGCCATCGCCGGACCGGAGGAAAGGAAAACGAAGTTCAGTTTTATCCCCGTTTCCGCTGAAAAGGCGTTGAGAATCTTCCGCGCGTTGGCCTCATCGACGCTGGAGTAGATGACGAGTTCGGAGAAACCAATCAATGCGATGAGAAGGAGAGAGAGAAAGAATACGCACTTCTTCATACTAACACCTCCAAAGTTTTCTTAAAGATGTGGGTCTATGACATACCCAATTTTACCATAGTTCGCAGGCAGTTCCCTATTCCGTGTGGTATCAAATCGGGGTGTGATAGGAAAAAATGACAAAAACGAGGAGGGAAAAAAAGGCCCCCGAAGGAGCCACCATAACTTCGCACACGCTGCCCTTCAAATCGCGTTCAAGCCCTTTGCCGGAGTCTCTACATTAAATGCTTTTTTAATTCTTCCTCGTTTTTCATATCGATCAACTCGAGTCCCAAGGAGTCAAGTTGCTCTATTGTAAGGGACTTCAGTCTTTCAAAATACTTTTGCGAGGCCTTAGGGAATTTTTTGGCTATTTGTTTCCAAAGGAGCTCTTCCCGGCCCTCTTCTCTGCCTTTTTTTATTCCTTCCTGTCTGAGCATATCCGCGATTGTTTGCATCTTTTCACTCCTTTCTTCCGATACCGTTTTCATCAGTTCTGACAATTGTTGGAAATACTCCCTTTCCATTGTATCGAACAGGTAGATTATACAGACCTGGAAAAACCGTTCATTCGCTTCTGTCTGCGGCAATTCCGAAATCGTCACTGTGACTCGGAGCATCACTTCTCGTATCGCTTCTTTTCCCTCGAGCGCTCTCATTCTTATGACGTCCAAATAGATACGAAGACGTTTCGCCCCTTTGACCTCTTCTTCTCTCAATGACGAAATTTCAAACAGTTCATATTTGTAGTCCGGGATGTAGTCTTTCAAGTCCCCGTCCATACTGTCGCTGTTTGAAAAGCGATTCGAAAACCATTGCGGCGCTTCCCATTTCTCCCTCCCCTGGTAGAAAACCACGGGCAGAATCACTGACAGAGGCTGCGGTACTGTCTTCTTCCATATGGAGGTCATATACCCCAGGAGCTGCAGACTCACGTGTTTGTCAACCTTACTTTTGTGTTCGAACAACAGATAGACATACGCCTCTTCCTGTTGCATCTTCACCCGAAAGAGCAGATCGAAGAAGTATTCCGAGAGGTCTTTCTCGATGTAACTGTCTGTTTCTATCGTTATCGATTCGGGATCGATTAACCGGACGATCTTCGGAGGTAGATAGTGCTGGATGAAGGATTTCACCGTTTCCATATCTCCCATAACTTCTTTAAACAATTTGTCGTGTGGCTTATTTACCATCTTTATGGGTATCCCTCCAGCAAAAAGTCTCAGCAAAAAGTCCCATCGGTATTATACCTTAAAGGCGGGGGTTTCCAAAAAGCCCGTGTGGGTATAATATCAGGGTGCACCAAATTGGGAATGCCGAACTTTAGTTCGGCATGTTTTTTTACTTTTCAGTAAGCTCTCAAGAGCCCTTAAACGCTTACACTGCGATGACAGCATAACCCGACTTTCGACCGGTTTTGGAGAAAAAGGGAAAAAATAAGAAAAAACAACGCTGAAACCCGCATGAAATCGTT
>MWEM01000064.1 GCA_002071085.1 Thermotogota bacterium ADurb.Bin062
ACGCCGAGCTACTGTACTCACAACAGGACCCTTCGGCATTGCCCATGAGCGAACGATTTTACGATATGTATCCGGCTGATAAATTGGCGTTGACGCTGAGAACAGGGTTCGTCTTGGACGGCACAGAAGGGGTTGATGCGGATCGGGCCAAAAGAGGGTATCACCTTTGGGCGTGGGGGAAATTCTTACTCCATACGCAAGGCCACGATACGATTCGAGAGCTGCTGCGCAATACGATCGATCCAAAGCTTTTAGCCACCGAGTTTTCCATGTTTTGTCGATCGCTCTTGATAAAAGAGCTAGAGCTGGAAGAAGATGGCCTGGCGAGTATTCCGAAAACGCCTCTTTTGGAATACATCACGAAAACCGGATGGCCTTTTCTAACGGTGGATAAACTACTGGACACGGGGATCATTAGCCTCGGAAACGCTGGCGCCGCTTTCACCTCCGGAGTGGCGCTCAAACCCAGCCCACTGTCGATGACGATTCGGAATATCAAAGGCAAAGCGCCCGATGGGGAGTACCCGTTGATCCTTCGACGATTCAAGCCAGACGCAAACGAGGATATCATCGCGCTCCATCCGACGAAGAAGGATACCGAATCGGAGCGGCGTTCGCTGGACGACGTGGAGGTCGGAACCGGTTGGGTTGTCATTCCTCCCGAGTGGACGATCGGTCTCTCGAAAAAAGATGTGGAGATACCCGTGGCCATCGTGCACCGAGCGGTTAAACAGACGTGGGCGGAGTACTTTGGCTACGGAGACAATCCGCTCTATTGTTACTATCTGTCTCCTCCCATAGATTTGCAGATCGTTCCGTCTGGCGGACAATTCACGCTTCGTTGGTCGGAACCCGACTTTGGACCCGGACTCTCCGCGGAGCATTGTTTGAAGGGCTACCGCCTCTTCGCGCGAAAAGGAAATCAAACGCCCGTGCCGATCGGAATGGAGATAAAGCCGAAACAAACCTCTCTGACACTCAACACAGCATCTTATCAGAATTACGATAAAATCGGACTGGCGTGCGAAGACCTCTACGCGGCGGACTCTCAAAAGAAGGGACTCCTGTCACCCATCGCGTGGGTCGACTTAAAAACGGGGAAAGGCGTCTGGATTCTCGAGTCTGAGTCCTACAGTTATCAACTTGGGCGCAATTTATTTGATGCCGAAACGGGGAGTGGTCGAGAGGGCGCCTATGAAGACGGATGTTTCGCCTATCGAATCAGCATAGGAGACGGGCAAGCGAGAACCTCCGTCCAGATCACGGCGAAAGACACCTTTTGCTCCTATTGGTCGAGAAAAGGGGAAATCTCCAAGTTTCTCCATACCTGGACCCCGTTGCCGAAACAACTCGTCCCGGGACAGAAACTTACGATACAGTTAGGAGTGTCCGACGATGGGTGTACCGGAAAATACAGTCCCATTTTCAATGCGAAAACGAGCTTCCGAGCGGCCGGGTACGATGTTTATGAAGTGGAAGCGGGAGGATCTTTTGGCAGCGGAATCGGGACTATACCTTGGGTGGGCAGGTTGCAAAAACAATACGAATGGGTGGTTCCGGAACCGAGCGCCTTAGAGATCAGCCAGCCGAAGGCGAATCCGATGACGATTAGCATCTACTTCGAAAATGATGCGGCCGGCGCAGTCACCGGCGGTGTGTTCTATCGATACGTCTTTCATCCGCAATAGGCGACTCTTCGGAAAGGGGAAGACGTGGGGCGCCGAGAGGGCTTGAAGGGAAGCGAGTTGCGGGTGTCATCATACGTCGAATTTACAAGGCTTTTACAAAGCGGAGTGAATGAACGTTGGATAGGGCTTGAAATATCGGAAGATTTATGATAAAATCACTCCGCTTTCGACAAGACGGTGGTCGGGCTGCTAGCTCAGTCGGTAGAGCACATGACTTTTAATCATGGGGTCCTGGGTTCGAGTCCCAGGCGGCTCACCAGTTCTTTTAGCGAGAGTGGCGGAATTGGCAGACGCGCTGGACTTAGAATCCAGTGGGAAGAAACTCCTTTATGGGTTCAAGTCCCATCTCTCGCACCAAGCGCGGAAATAGCTCAGCGGTAGAGCATCTGCTTGCCAAGCAGGGGGTCGCGGGTTCAAATCCCGTTTTCCGCTCCAAAGGAAGGGCCTAAACGGCCCTCTTTTGTTTATGGTACGGTTTTTGGAGGCTGGGGGCGTTTCCATGCGAAACATCGCGGCGTAAGCGCCCCTTCTCTTCGCGACGGCGCGATACGCTTTTGCGCTTGTCCTGAAAAACAGGGGTTCGCACAGAGGGCACAGAGAACACGGAGAAAAGATTGAAGAAAACTCTTGGGGGCGACTTCCAGTCGGCCTGTTTCACAATAAAAAAACAGGGTTTCGCACGGAGAACACAGAGGGCACTGAGATAACATAGAACACATGCCGCACTAAAGTGCGGCGTTCCCAGGGTCTTCTCTAAGGAGCAATCGCGGCGTAAGCGCCTTTTCTCTTCGCGACGGCGCGATACGCATTTGCACATGTCTTGAAAAACAGGGCTCGCACAGAGGGCACAGAGAACACAGAGGAAAAACTGGCAAAGGGTGGGGATTGCGGGGTCGTAAAAACCACTTACCCCGCGATAACCTTATAGGCATCGCGGCGTAAGCGCCCCTTCTCTTCGCGACGGCGCGATACGCTTTTACTCAGGCGGATCGCGCGTCTTCATCAGTATCCCGGGGTCCCGTTGGTTACCCCGCGATAACCCCACACGCGCATCGCCGCGTAAACAGACAAAAGGGGTATCGCGAGACTTCGTGGGCTTCCGAAGTCAGCCCGCTGGTTACCCCGCGATTACTTCACATGGTATAATTGTGTTCTGTACACAACCACCGAGGAAGTGAGAGTTTATGAGTCTATTTTCGAAGCTATTCGATAAAAACAAAGGATACCTCAAGCGGTATTCCCGCATCGCCGAAGCGGTATCCTCGCTTGAGCCGGAGATGGCGGCCAAGACCAATGAAGAGCTGGTCGAAAAGGCGGCTGATTTGAAGGGGAGCATCCAAGAAACGGTCATTCCGGAAGGGAAAAACCGTTACGATTTTCTGGACGAGTACGTCCCGGAGGCCTTCGCGCTGGTTCGAGAGACGGCCAAGCGTGTGATTGGCCAACGACCGTTCGATGTCCAGGTCATCGGCGCCGCGGCATTGCACGAGAGTAAGATCGCGGAGATGAAAACCGGTGAGGGGAAGACGCTCGTCGCGACGATGCCGGTTTTTCTCAACGCGTTGACGGGCAAAGGGGTTCATATGGTCACCGTCAACGACTACCTCGCCCGCCGCGACGCCACGTGGATGGGTCCTATATATAAAACCTTGGGATTGACGGTCAGCGTCATCAATAATCAAAACACGTCCTTCGAAGTAGTTTGGGAGGACGAAGAGCGCTGGAAAACGGCTTTGGCGAATGACTTGAGAGCGTGGCCAAAAGATTTTTCAGGTGAGATTTTACCGAAAGACCGGGTGTTGACTCAGGAGCTCGAAGCCTTTCGTGTCCGATTGGAGCCGATAGATCGGAAAGAAGCCCTCGAGAAAGACGTCGTCTACGGCACGAACAACGAGTTCGGTTTCGACTATCTTCGTGACAATATGGTCTACGAGGCGCGCGCCAAGGTGCAGCGCAATCATTTTTACGCCATAGTCGACGAGGTGGATAGCATCCTCATCGACGAGGCTCGTACGCCGTTGATCATCTCCGGCGCCACGAAGGGCACGTCTCAGATATACAACGTGTTCGCGCGTATGGCGACCGGATATAAAAAGGACGTCGACTTCACCAAAGACGAAAAGAGCCGGACGGTGACGCTGACCGACGAAGGCGTCAAAAAGACCGAAAAGAACCTCAAAATCGAAAACCTTTACGACCCCGGGAATATCGATCAGCTTTACCATATCTTGAACGCGCTCAACGCGATCGAGCTGTACAAAAAGGATGTGGATTATATCGTCAATGAGGAAGGCGAGGTCATCATCGTCGATGAATTCACCGGTCGATTGATGCCCGGCAGACGGTTTAGCGGCGGACTACACCAGGCCTTAGAGGCGAAGGAGCGCCTGCGCGTGCAGGAAGAGTCGTTGACCTATGCCACGATCACCTTCCAAAACTTCTTTCGGATGTACGAGAAGTTAGCCGGTATGACCGGTACCGCCAAGACAGAAGAGGAAGAGTTCGAACAAATCTACGTGACGGATGTGGTCGTGATTCCGACCAATATGCCAATCGTGCGTAAAGACCATGACGATGAGATATATCGTTCGCAAAAAGAAAAATACGGCGCGATCCTCAAAGAGATCGCCGAACGTCATAAGAAAGGACAACCCGTGCTGGTCGGCACCACCTCGATCGAGAAGAACGAGTTTCTGTCTCGAGAGCTCACCCGTTTGGGACTACCTCACCAGGTGTTGAACGCCAAGTACCATGAGAAAGAGGCCGAGATCATCGCGTTGGCGGGAGAGAAGAACGCGATCACCATCGCGACGAACATGGCCGGACGCGGAACGGACATCAAGTTGGGAGAGGGTGTCGTGGAACTGGGCGGTTTGTGCGTGTTGGGCACCGAACGCCACGAAGCGCGTCGAATCGACAATCAGCTGAGAGGCCGCTGCGGACGACAGGGCGACCCGGGGAGTTCGAAGTTCTTTTTGGCCGTGGATGACGATTTGGTTCGCATCTTCGGGGGAGAGCGAATTGGGAAGATCATGGACTTCGTCAAGATTGAGGAAGGAGAGCCAATCGCCCATCCTATGTTGAATTCTTTAATCGAGCAGGCGCAAAAGCGCGTGGAAGGACTGCACTTTTCCACACGTAAGTATCTGCTCGAGCTCGATACCGTTATGGACTCGCAGCGCAAGGAGATTTACGAGCACCGAGATTGGATTCTTTCCAAAGAAGACCTTTCCGAGCATATGAAAGAGATCTATCGCGATATCGTCGATCGTCGAATTAGCCAATACTGCGACACGAACGACTGGGACCTGGAAGGGCTGCTCCAAAACCTCAAACTCTTTCCCATCGACTTCGACGAGATTAAAAGTGGCGCTTTCAATCGAAAGGAAGAGATCGCCGAACGTCTCCTCGCGAAGTTTATGGAAGCCTACCAAGCCAAACGTGACGAGATCGGCGCCGATTTCGTCGGCCTACAGAAGTATCTGCTCCTACGCGTCGTCGACGAGCGCTGGCGAAAGCACCTGGAAAGCATCGAAGGCTTGAAGGAGGGGATCAGCCTTCGCGCATACGGGCAAAAGGATCCGGTTTTGGAGTTCAAAAGGGAGTCATTTATCCTCTTCGAGGAGATGACCGACGCGATCTATGACGATATGGCCAACCTCCTGTTGAGAGTTCGGGTCACGACCAAGTACGAAGAAGAAACGAGAAAATCTCAAAAAGAGATTGACGATCTCAGCTATCGACACGACGAGTTCGACAGCTTCAATCGAAAATTGCGCCGAAAAGTCGAGGACAAGGCGTCCGCAGCGCATCGAAGAATGAAAGTAAAGAGGTAACGCTTATGATACCCTACGAAAGTAAAAGCGAATTTGAAGAGAACCTCCGCAAGTTCGGGGAGCTTTCGACCCTGTTCGACCTTCACGGGGCGCAAGCCCGGGTAGGCCAGTTAGAAGAGGAGATGGCCAATCCCGATTTTTGGACGGAGACGACGCGTTCCGCGCAGGTTCTGAAAGAGGTGAAATCGCTAAAGGCGCAGATCGGAGAGTTTTCTTCGTTGAAGAGCTTGATTGAGGACGCGCAAGCCGCTCTAGAGCTTTCGGCCGAGGATGATTCGATGGAAGAGCAGGCTTTGGAGTTATTTCGGAAGGTAGCCCGTGGAGTCAAGGAATACGAGCTGGCGATGCTCTTGGATGACGAGTTCGACGCCAACAACGCCTTTTTAACGATTCATCCCGGCGCAGGCGGGACAGAATCCCAGGATTGGGCGCAAATGTTGATGCGTATGTACCTGCGTTGGGCGGAAAGAAAGGGATTCACGACGAGAATCATAGAGTTGCAACCGGGAGAAGAGGCGGGGATCAAAGAGGTCACCCTCTTAATCGAAGGCCCATACGTCTACGGACACATCCGGCGCGAGCAGGGGATACACCGTTTGGTGCGCCTTTCGCCTTTCAATGCCAACAACCTCCGCCAGACCTCCTTCGCTTCGGTGAGCGTCTTACCGGAATTGGATGACAGCATCGTTGTCGACATCGATCCCGAGGATCTGCGGATCGATCTCTACCGCGCGTCCGGGGCGGGCGGACAGTATGTGAACCGAACCGAATCCGCAGTCCGGATCACGCATTTGCCCAGCGGTATCGTGGTCGCTTGCCAGAACGAACGCAATCAACACCAAAATAAAGATACGGCGATGAAAATCTTGGCCGCCAAGTTGTATCAATTGGAAGAAGAGAAACAAAAGAAGGAGATCAGCAATATCCAGGGAGAACTCAACCGCATTTCCTGGGGCAATCAGATCCGTTCCTACGTCTTCCAGCCGTACAAGATGGTCAAAGACCATCGTACAGAGGCCGAGACCGGCAACGTGGCCGCGGTCATGGACGGCGATCTCGACGCCTTCATAGAGGCTGAACTGATCTTCTATTCTAGAAAGAACGTGCGTGCTCAGAAATGATGAATATGGGTTTTTGGCTGGTTTTAGCCCTCTTTATTGATCAGGCTTCGAAGCTATGGGTCGAACACCACGTGATGGTGGGCCAGCAGCTCCCGGTGATCCCTGAGGTCTTCAAGATCACACACGTCAAAAACAGCGGAATCGCTTTTGGCCTCTTTCAAGGGCACGGGGACTCCCTGCGCTTGATCGTTCTTGCGATCGCGATCTTCGTGTTTTTTATCGGCCTTCGCTATGCGCGAAAGTCTTATCTGCTGGGTTTTGCCTTCGGTAGTATCGTCGGTGGCGCGCTCGGTAACCTGCTGGATCGCTTTCTACGCGACGGTTGGGTCATTGATTTTCTGTCTTTTTGGAACTTCGCGATATTCAACGTTTCCGATTCATTCATCGTTTTCGGGGCGCTCGGTTTGGGCTTTTACACCATTTTTTACGAAAAAAAGGTGGCCAAGCCGATGCTCGAGATGGAAAAGAGTCCGGAGAACGTGGCCCTGGAGCTTCGTCAGTATCTCGAACGAAACGTCTCATGGAGCACTGATTTACCGCGGTTCGCCGCGCTCTTGACCGGATGGTTCGCTTTACAAAAGATACCCTATCAGCTTCACCTCTATGACGCTTCCTTGCCTGAGGTAAGCAGGGGCTCTCCAGTTACGAATCGAACGCCCGGAACGAATGCTTTTGTGGATATCATCCCGGCCACCGATTCCGAACCCGAGGAGAACACTCGTTTTTTGGAAAAGGTCGCCGTCGCCCCCTTTTCGGAAGGGGTAGAGGGAGAGATTCTGTTTGTCGTGAAAAAGGACAAACGGAACCGGAAAAAGATTTCCGACCGCCCCCTGAAATTTTCTTTGATGGGTTTCTCCGAATTAAAGCCAATGACTGAGAATCCGGATTATTTACCGATCTCTATGATGCTCAATTCTTCCGACATACCTCTCGCCCTAACGAAAGAGGAAAAAATTGTGGGTAAGCTTGACGCGTTTCGTATAATCATATCGCGAGCAGAAAATCAAGAACGGGCATCTTCTATCGCAAGTCCGCAAAGACAAAGGGACACTCTGCTTCCCTGTAGTGAGGTAGTGACCCGAGCGAGATGTTGTTTTCAAGAAGATACGGAAACGGGAGGTATTCGCGGTATGGGTTTGACCTTTACACTCGAAGTATTGACCGAGGAGCTTCCTCCTACGGAAATACCGGGGCTACTGAGCAATCTAGAAGAAAAATTCCGTCAATGTTTTATCGATTTCGGATTGCGCCCTACCGGAATGGAATCCTTCGTAGCCTCGAGAAGATTTGGGATTATGGTATCGGGTTTGGAACCGCGTCAGCCCGATCGAGAGGAGCGAAAAAAGGGCCCGGCCTGCAAAGTGGCCTTCGCAGATGAAAGCCGACTCGAACCGACGAAAGCCTTGAACGGCTTCCTAGCCAGCAACGGAGCAAAAGTAGACGAAATAGAGATAGAGGAGATCAACGGCGTCCCATACGTTTTCATTCGGCGCATTATTCCGGGGAAAATGACGGTGGACCTTTTAGCTTCTGCTGTCCCTACGATCCTGTCCGGACTCAGTTTTCATCGGCCGATGCGTTGGGGCGCCGGCGAAACGAGTTTTGTGAGGCCGGTCCACGGTTTATTGGCGCTGCTGGGATCCGAAATCGTTCCGTTCTCCTGCTTTGGAGTGACCTCCGGTCGAACGACGCGAGGCCATCGTTTCTTGGGTGCGGAAACGACGATCGACCGTGCTGAAGACTATTTCGACAAGATGAGACACCAATACGTTTTCGCTCGGCAAGACGAGCGAGAAGGGTTCATCCGACAACAGCTGACCGACCTCGCGAAAACTTGTTCTGTGGAGATACCGGTGGACGAGGCGCTTCTGAAAGAAGTGACCTGGCTGACGGAGTACCCGCAAGCGGTGATGGGGCAGTTCCGTTCGGACTACAAAACCCTTCCGAAAGAGGTGTTGATCACCACTCTAAAACACCATCAAAGAACCTTCCCCGTTCTGAGAGACGGGCTATTGACCGGCGGGTTCGTCTCTTTTCAGGACAACGGCGATGAGGCGAAGGCGAACGTGGTGAAAGGCTACGAAAAGGTCATCAACGCCCGACTCGCCGACGCGCGCTTTTTCTTCGAGGAGGATCAAAAAACTCCGCTGCGCGACCGACTGAACCACTTGAAAAACGTCCTCTTCCAAAAGGGTTTGGGATCAACCTTTGACAAAGTCGAGCGCAACCGCGACTTGGCCGCCTATCTGTGTGAGAGCTTGGGATTTCCGGCGCCCCAACGGGCATTGATGGACGAGGCCGCGCGACTCTCGAAAAGCGACCTTCTTACCTCCGTCGTCTATGAATTTCCGGAGTTACAGGGGACGATGGGCCGTGTCTACGCCGATTTGGAGGGTCTCGATCCCGCGATCTCAAAAGCGTTGGAAGAGCAGTACAGTCAATCGGTACCGGAGTCCGTGGCGGGCGCGGTCCTCTCGGTCGCCGACAAGATGGACGTTCTATGCGGCAACCTCTGGCTCGGAAATGTCCCGAGCGGTTCGAAAGACCCGTACGGGCTGAGAAGAAAGCTGTACCAAATCATCGAGACATACATCTCTTACAACTGGGACCTGCGCCTGGACGATCTCTTTCGGCAAGGCCTCAAACCCTTCGTCAGCGACCGCCCTTCCGGAACCGCCCCTTCGACCGCGCGTCCCGAACGTTCCGAAGATGCGCTGCTTCAGACGTTCAAAGAGCTCACGCAAAGCAGGCTGGAGTTTTACTTACAAGGGAAAGGTCTTCCCTACGATATTATACGGGCGGTACAACACCAATGGGCCACTCCGATGAGAGCGGCGATCGTCGCCCAGAATCTTCAAGAGTTTCGAACCGAGCCCGTCTTTTTACAAATTTCCACACTGTTTGAGAGAGTGCACAATATCACAAGGAATGTGACAGACACCGACTTCGACTCGCGGCTTTTCGAAAACGAAGCGGAGAAAGAGCTGTATATTCGGTACACGGAAACGAAAGACACCGTACTCTCGCACATCCGGCGCTTAAACTATCGCGACGCGCTCATCGGCCTGATGGAGCTGAAAGACCCCATCAATCGCTATTTTGACGACGTGTTCGTGATGGTGGATCGAGAAGACCTTCGGCTGACGCGACTACGGTTTTTGAAGAGCATTGACCATCTGTTTATGGCTGTGGCAGACCTCAGTATGATCGAAAAGGACGGCGGAGCGCAACCCGACTCCGTAGTTTCGGAAAAACAGAATCCGGAAGAAAGAGGCATACCGAATGGCGAATAATACCGGAAGCTACCTACTGTTGATTGAGCTGAACAAAGGACGCGAGATCCACTACGGCTCCCTCAAACAGCATCTCAGAAGAGGGTATTACGTCTATGTGGGGTCAGCGATGAACCATTTGCGACAGCGCGTTCACCGGCATATCGATTACAAGGACAGATTCGCGGAAAACCCGAAAGGAAAACGCGTCGAACACTGGCACATCGATCGGCTGTTAGTATACGGGAACATCAAAATGGCGTTGTTGTTGCCGAATACGAACAAAATCGAAGAAGAGATATCCGAGATGGTATCGAGATTTTTCAAAGCGGTCCCATCCTTTGGCGCCACGGATTGCGTGAAGGTGGACAGCAATTTATATTGCCTCAGAACGGTGGAAGACTTTCATTTCATCACCCGAAAGGCGTTGGAATTAAATTGGGAAAACAAGAGGGGACTCGAAGTCGAGTCGTAAACTTCAAAGGGGTTCTTTACTTTTTATCGATTCTGCTAGTGTTCGGGTTAATCATCCTCTATAGCGCCAGCTACATCATGGTTTACCGCTGGCCCGGCATCGATCTGGCCTACTATTTCACCCGGCAGGTTCTCAACATCTCGATCGGGCTTGTATTTATGTTCGTCATAGCGATGATTCCCATCGAAAAACACTTGCAATGGGCGCCCGGGTACTTGGTGGGTCTGATTCTGCTGCTGGTGGCAGTCTTTTTTTTTCCCTCAAAGGGCGGCAGTCACCGATGGATAGACCTCGGGTTCTACGACCTGCAGCCGTCCGAATTGGCCAAATTCGTGATCATCCTCTTCCTCGCCGCGTACTTTGACAAACGCCAATTCCAAGAAAATTGGAAGGTCGATTTCTTCGATAAATTTCTCATCCCGGTCGGTTGGATCCTGTTCATCAGTTACCTCATCTTCCGAGAGCCGGATCTCTCCACGTCGATGATCATCCTGTCCATCGGATTTTTGTTGATGTTCGTCGCAGGTCTTCGCTACTATTACTTTTTCTTGCTCGCCGGTTTGGCTGTGGTCGGGTTGGTGGCGGTTTTACAGTTTGAGCTTCTAAAACCCTATCAGCTGGATCGGTTGCGCGGGTTCTTAGATTTTTTTACGGGCAGCGCCGTAGACACGCAGGTACAGATCGGGATCGACGCGATTTCCTCCGGAGGGGTTTTAGGAGGCGGTCTGGCCCTTGGAGACTACAAATACCTCTTACCTGTTCAATTCACCGACTTCATCTTCGCGATTTTGGGAGAAGAGTTAGGATTCGTCGGGATGGCCTTTCTGTTGATACTATACTACCTGATGGCGAGGAGCCTGATCCACGCGGCCATCAAGGGAGTCAATCGTCCTGCCGGAAAGCTCATCGTCGTCGGATATGCGTACCTGGTGCTGATTCAGGTAATTATCAACGTGGGCGTCGTGCTGGGAGTTTTTCCGCCTACCGGTATACCCCTACCCTTCATCAGTTACGGGGGTAGTTCTATGCTGGCCTATTTAGGCGGGTTCGGCTTGGTCATCAGCGCGATCACGCACGATGAATGAAGGAGTGGCATATGTCTTTCAAAATGGCCAAAGACTTAGTGATAGAATTCCAGGCGCGTGAGGTCACGCGTTTGAGTAGGCAGTACATGGACCTTCTGGACTCACCGCACCCCTCGGTCCGTTTACAAGGGATCAACGGGTTGAAGAAGACGGGCACGTGGACGGAGTACGCCCTCAAATTGGCCGAGGACTCAAACTTTGGCGTGCGCAAAGCGCTTGCCGAATACATCAAAGAGACGGGTACCCAAGACCAACAGCCGGTCATCGAGCAGTTGCTGATGGACCCGGACGACCGGGTGCGGATGAGCGCTTTGAACGCGCTCTACGCAATAAATCCAGAACCGGAAAGGCTTCGCATCTTACTCCAGGACCCTTCGCCGAAAATCCGCGTGAGAGTGCTGAAGCTTGCCGCGTCGGAGCTTCCGCCCGAAGACGTCCAACCCCTGCTGGAGGACCGGCATGTGAGCGTCAG
>MWEM01000065.1 GCA_002071085.1 Thermotogota bacterium ADurb.Bin062
GGCGTAAGCGCTCCTTCTCTTCGCGACGGCGCGATACCCCCACACGGGCATCGCGGCGTAAGCGCTCCTTCTCTTCGCGACGGCGCGATACCCCCACACGGGCATCGCGGCGTAAGCGCTCCTTCTCTTCGCGACGGCGCGATACCCCCACACGGGCATCGCGGCGTAAGCGCTCCTTCTCTTCGCGACGGCGCGATACCCCCGACATCATCGCGGTGTAAAAAGAACAAAAGGGGGATCGCGGGGTCCCTTCGGTTACCCCGCGATAACCCCGCGCGGGCATCACGGCGTAAGCGCCCCTTCTCTTCGCGACGGCGCGATACCCTGGTTTTCATTCGTTCCAAAGATCAAAATCAGGGTTCGCACAGAGGGCACAGAGAACACAGAGGAAAAAATGGCAAAGGGTGGGGATCGCGGGGTCCCTTCGGTTACCCCGCGATGAACCTCTTAGTCACCCCCAAAGCTTGACCCACACCAAAAAAGAGAGAAAGGCGGGAGGGCGATGACATTCTCCTCCCGCCGGTTGGGCAAGTGTCATGAAACGCCCGGTTCGGCTTAATCAAGCATAATGCGCGTCAGGGCCGTCAAGGATCTGTCCGCCAAAGTTCGTCGAGCAAGAGTTTCGTCATTTCAAGCCCGATCCCGTACTGTTTGAGTTTACGGATCGCCTCTCCCAAAACCGGCATCGCTTCCCGATTCACATCCTGGGTTTTTCGGATGAAGTAACCGACCCCCTGTTCCGACTGCACGATCTCCTCTTGGGACATCTTATCCAGAGCTTTCAGGACCGTATTGATGTTGACCTCAAAGATAGCGGCCAACTCGCGAACCGGAGGAAGTCGGCTCGATTCGGTCATATTCCCCATCAGGATTTCTTTTTTTATCATATGGATGATCTGAACGTAAGCCGGGACACCGCTGTGTTTCTCTACTGGCTGGAGCATAGAATCCCCCCTATGATCACCTGGAAAAAGGCAAGAAGCGCGTTTTGCCTTGAAGATACCCCAGGATGATTTCCTGGAACGTTGGATAACGCCCCACCTCTTCGGTCGTCCGTATCAAGGTTTCATTCTTGACGAGACCGATTACCTCCCCGTAACTGACCTTTTCCGACTGACTGACGATCCGATGGTTCTCTTTCGCGTCGTCGAGGTGATCGGTGTATAGGATGTCCCCTTCCCTTAAGACCGCAAAGGAGGAGGTGATCTCTTCGAGCTCGAAAATTTCATGAGAGGAGATAATGATCGTCTTTCCCTCCCTCGCGACGAACGTGTGCAAAATGTTGAGCACCTCTTGCCGAATCAAAGGATCGAGGTTTTGCGTGGGCTCGTCCAATATGAGAAGGTCCGCACCGCTCGAGAACGCTAACGCGAGGTTGAGCAAGGTTTTCCAACCCATAGAATAGGTGTCCGCGCGCGCTTGGAGCTCAAAGTGGTAATGATTGATGAAGCTTCCGAAGACCTTTTCGTCCCAAGAGGGGTAAAGCGCCTTCCACAGCTTGATGTAATCCTCTCCGGTGAAGCGGCTGAACGAGAAACGGCTTTCTGTCACGACCGCGATCTTCTCTTTCAACTTGCTGGAAACCCTTTGACCGTTCAGCAGGATCGATCCGCCGTCGGGGAATATATCGCCGTAAAGACACCGCAAGGTGGTCGTCTTGCCCGCCCCGTTCGGGCCTATGAGGGAGAAGATCTCCCCTTCTTTTACCTCAAAGGAGATACCGTTTAAAACCGTTTTTGCGCCGAAGGCATGGCGTAACCCTTTGATTTGAACGTTCATTTATATGCCCCCTTTTTTTCGAACAAGTAGGCGGATCCCAGCAGCAGGGCCACCGCCGGAATTATCGCGAGCGGAAGAGATTTCTGGTGAACCGGACTAATCAAGGAGTAGGGGTTGTTCGTGGTGAACCCGATTCCACCCAACGTCAGGTCGACAATGAACACGAGAAGCGGGATCGCGAAATGGTCGAGCCCAAAGGTGACCGCCAACATCGAAATTCCGTAATAGGACGTGACGAAGAGCAATGAGCCGAGCAAGTGTATCCCGAGGGGGGCCCAGCCCATATTGAATACACCCGCGCCCAGCGCCGCGCCGATCAACTGGGTCTCTACGGAGATGACGACCAGAAACAGGTAGGAGAGCCAGAACAACTGTTTGGGCATATAGGGCAGCGCCATTAAAGACGAGTACCGTTTGTGTTGGACATCCCAACCCAGCATATGGGTGCACAGGAGGAACAAGAAGAATATACGAAACGGGTAAAAGGGAACCAATAGGAAGAGTGATAAAATCGCCAGCCTTCCCGTTTTTTCTTTCATCTCTTTCATAAAGAACGCTTCAATTTTGGGCAACATCGTTCCAACCTCCCGTCAATATTCTTGAATCTGCAGACTGACCATCTGCGAAGAGTTTTGCAGTTCCAATTTTCCCGTGCTGTCCTTGGGTTTCATAAACGTGACGGATCCGAAGGTACCGGTAATCCGGGCTTTCCGAGATCCTTCCCAGCGGTCCAGATACTTGATCTCTCCGTAGACCACCTGCGCCGTGAGCACGAGGTTTTCCATACCCCGAACCGTCACGAAGATCGACGCCGCGTTCGATTGCATCCTCGCCTCTTTCGCCTCAAACGATCCGCGCCAGTCCAACGCATTCGTGGTCACGTTGATGTCATCGCACACCAGCGCGCCGTCGAAGGACAAGTAGTTCGTTCGGATTTCCAGCCGTTTGACCGTGAAGACCCCTTCATCCGCTGAGATTTCACTGAAGCTGACGTCTAGCGAGAGGCGGTCCAAGGGCGTTTTACTCCCGATGACGATCTCGGCAGCCGAGTCTTGTGGAAAATTACCTGCTTCGAACGTCAATTGAGAACCGGAGGTTCTCGCTTTTAGAAGGCTTGGGAAAGAGATTTTGTCGGAATCTTTGTCGAAGGATATCTTCACCCCCGGAACCCTCACGATCACCACCGGGGCGCCGTTTACCGTGGTATCGGCTTTGATCAGCTTGGAATAATCCGAAGACTTAACCTCCGGGTTGTACCGATAGGAGTTTTCGTAAGCGAAATTCCGGAAAAGGTCCGAGCCGAATCCCCAAACCGGCAACGGTAGAAATCGAGGTATGACGTTTCCTATCCCGATGATCAGCGCGGCGATCACCAAGAAAACGATGATCAACGGCGAGAGCTTCCGAAATTGGAGCGCGAAGAGTACTCCGGCCGCCAGCGCTAAAAAGAGCCGGATCGAGACTATCGGTATGCAGATCGCCGCAAGGGCGATGGCGCCTACCCAAAGGAAACGGAACACAATCGGTTGGTTCTTCATGGTATCCCCCCATTAGTAGTATAGTGTACTACCTAAGTATAACACTAAATCACTGATATGTCAAGCGGAGAGAAAAATCATTGTGGAAGGAGAGGATCGTCAAAAAACCTTTGGGTGTGTGGGTCAAGGTATGGGGTGACATAACAAAGAGGTTCGTCGCGAGGTAACCAAGTAGTGTCAAGAGAAGGCGCCGTGGAGTCGGAGATGTACCGCTCTCGATTTATGTGTGTGAGTGTCCATCACACCACCTGGCAGCTTACCCTCTCCCGGTTTCCTTCTCCTGCCTCCTCAAACCGTACGTGCGGATTTCCCGCATACGGCTTCCCAAACGTCTTCGTCAAGAGGGTTAAGTGACCTTTAACCGGTGAGCGCTTTCGGTCGGCGGGGCGCCTCTCTACTCCGCCTCTGCCGGTCATCCCCGTTCGCGCGTGAAATATTCGGGCGTGGAGAGCCTCTCCAGTTGCCTGAAATGTCCTTGTACACACGTTGTCGCTTGCGCCCTTCCGGAAGAAAGTCCCGTTTCAGTCAGTCTTCAGGACTTCCTGCTGTCTTCGCTGCACTCCAAACAGCTCGGCTTCCGAATCCACGCTTTTCGAGGCTACTATACGTTCACGGTTGTTATGGCCCGGTTACTCGCTCACCACCCTTAGAGTGGCTTTGTCAACAGACTCCAGACAGTTCGTTTCCTCCCTGCCTGCTGTCCAAGCTACGGGGTTCTGACTTTTTCCCCGGCAGGCTTGCTTTCTTCCTGCTGAACATTTCCGCCTTATCTGGACGTACTAAAGTTCGGCGTTCCCAGGAAAGTGGGGATCGCGGGGTCCCGTTGGTTACCCCGCGATAACCTGGTAGGCATCGCGGCGTAAGCGCCCCTTCTTTCTGCGGCGGCGCGATACCCCGACAACATCGCAGTGTAAAAAAAGACATAGAGGGGATCGCGGCGTCGCACAAACCACTTACCCCGCGATAACCCGCACACGGTCATCGCGGCGCAAGCATTTAAGACTTCCCAGGGCGTTCCGACGGCGCTCTCGGAACAACCGAATGAATCTTTATTCCCCTAGGAGGACTGGCTTTCCCATCTCGATTCTGAATTCGTGGTTCTCGATATCGTTGTTCGTATACGCGTACAGGTCAAATCCGATGATTTCAAACCCACAAGCGCGATAAAACGCGATGGCCGGATCGTTACACGATTGGGTTTCCAAAATGAGCATCCGGGCTTTCTCTTCTACCGCCGTTTGATAAGCTTTCTCCATCAAGGCCTTTCCGATACCTCGTCCGCGGTACGGCTCTTCGACCATGATATTCGACACGCGCATTCGGTTGTTCCATTGTTCGTGGCTTAACTCCAAGTACCCCACGATCTCTCCGTTATCCCGCGCCCCGAAGAGTTGAGGCGTCTCTAACCATTCTTCGATCAGTGTGTCGTCAAAGACCTTTTCCTTCTCTTGCTCGAAGGGTTTTCTCACTAAAGAAAAATGTAGGCCGGTTTCTTCTTTAGAGATCTCAATTTCGTAGTAAAATTTGGATGTGTACCGCACGGTTAGGTGTATCCCTTTGTAAAGCTCCGGGTTTAGCCGTATGATCTCCAACGTTTTCCCTCCGACTCGCTTTCGCTTGTTTTCCAAAACGCGCTCCCGCAGGTCCTTTCGTGGACAAACAATCCGAAGGCGTTAGGGTTTTTATGGTTCATTTTTGGCATTCTAGATTACCATATTTTGATGGTTTTTCGCAAAGAATCTATCGTTAACCGCTCTAGGAGCATTTCAGATATATGGGATCCCGGACCCCTTCGGACACCGTCAACGAGAGCCCACCGCCTCGTGTCCTCTGCCGCGGGCGGCCTCTAGAACCGCCCGATCGAGCCTCGGCGATAAATAGTCCAAGAGTATCCAATCGTAAGGCGTTTTCGAATCTACGGTTTCGACGAACCGAGGATTGTTTCGGTCGAATCCCAACAAGTGAACCGAAAAATCGGGAGGTTCGTTTCGCTGGGTACGAGAAGACGCCAGGAAAAGGGCGTGTCCGAGGTGTCTGTTGCGGGCGAGGTAGTAGCCGGGATGAAGCGGTACATATCCCGAACCCGTACGGGTGAATCGCAACGAAAACAAAGAGGGTAAAACCGTGCCATTCGACGATCGTGCCAGCGTGCCCTCCAATAGATACGGTTGGTTCAGAAAGGCGTTAGCTTTTAAAATTTCCCCGTTTTTCAAGAAATAGCGGATGATCGTGCTGCTCACTTTGATCCCGTTCACAAAAACCGGTGGCACGACCATTGTCTGGAAGCCCTTTTTCTTGCCGTACGCCCGTAAAAAATCGGTGGTCCCGGTCCGATGACGACCAAATCGAAAGTTATATCCCACGATGACCCAGGAGGGGTCCAGCGGGCCTAAGATACGATCCACAAATTCCGAAGGCGTCATATCTTTGAGAGTCGGAAAGTCGAGCGCTTCAACCCGGTCGATGCCCAACGCCCGAGCGCGTCTTTCCTTTTCCTCCGGGCGATAGAGCAACCCCTCGAAGTCGTGCGGGTTGAAATAATACTCCGGCGGATATCGGAAGGTGAGCATCACCGCCTGACCCTTGGAAAACCGCTTTTTGATAGTATGGCGGATCAAGCGCCGGTGTCCCGCGTGTATGCCATCGAAGATGCCGATTGTTAGCGCGTTCAACGGTCACATCACTCCAAAGACCTTCACCAACGTGGCGATCCGTCGGTTCAAAGAGCGGTTGGCCAAGCTCGCGGCGAACGAGCCGTTGACCTCCGCTCGAAGCACGGCCACGGGTTTCCCCGTTTGCTCGCAGGCCAACAGGAGTTCGTCCTTTTCAAAACTCAGATCGCTGTACATTCCAGCCGGCCCGGTCGTCGGAAAGAAGGCGTAAACCTGGTTACCGTTCCGGACTTTCAAAACGTCAGCTTCCGATAGGTAGATCCGTTTGAAATCAGATAACGCCGTCTCAATGGGCAACAGCGACTGAATCAACAATTCCTTGGAAGACTGCTCCCAGAGCTCCAACGCCCCCTCGATCGTGAAAGCGCCGCTTTTCAACCGGACGAGAGAAAGGGCTGTGGCGCCCGTCCCCAAACGATAACCGATGTCCATCGCCAATGACCGCATATAAGTCCCTTCACCGGCAACAACCTCTAGAGTCACATCGGCCCCTTGTATGGATAACACATCGATTCGGTCGATTTCGACGTTTTTCGGCGGCATCCGTATGATCTTCCCTTTTCGCGCGAGGTCGTAGAGCCTTTGCCCTTGCACCTTCTTTGCGCTATACACCGGCGGCACCTGGGCATATCCGCCCACGAAAGCGCTCGCCGCCTCTCGAATGGCCTCTGGACAAAACCGGACCTCTCTCTCTTCGACCACTTGTCCGTTGCAATCGTACGTATCGGTGATCAATCCTAATCGCAAGACCATACGGTAGGTTTTTTTTTGATGTTGCAAGTATTCGAGTATTTTCGTCCCTTGCCCTACGCCCATCACGAGAACCCCGGACGCGAAGGGATCTAACGTTCCCGCGTGCCCGATTTTTTGTATCCCCAACAAGGACCTGAGCCGATAAACCATATCGTGTGAGGACGGACCCGGCGGCTTGTTGACGATCAAAACTCCGTGATGCGACGAAAAGCGATCTTTCATTCTGTTCGATCGGATGAGGGGGGAATATTCAAGTCGTCGATGATCTTTTGCATTTTTACGCTTTGTTCTATCCCTCGATCGAAAACCATCCGTATCTCCGGAGTCGAATAGATGTGGGTGTTTTTCGCTAAAACAGAGCGGAAATACTTGGTGTGGCTTTGAAGCGCTAGAAACATCTTCTCGCGGTCTTCCAAAGAGCCTGTGGTCTCGTAGATGCTGACGTAAAGGTCCAGATACCGTTTATCTTTGGACAGAAGAACCCTGGTAAAGGAGATCTTCTCTTTCGGGAAATCCGGGTTCTTCCAGTCCTGGAGGGCAAGCGACAAAATTCTTAAAAATTCGGATTCCAATTTTTCTAATCGAAATACTTTTGGCATATTCTTCGCTCCTTTATTTCGAGCGGCGAGGTCTACCTCATCGCGCGCTTCTCCCTATTCTCACAAAACGCTCTCGACCTAAAAACCATTGATACGCGATCAACCCGAACACGAACCCACCGATATGTGCCCAATAGGCGACGTTACTGGTCCCCGCACGCCCCAGCATCGAGGTCGCCCCGTTGAAGAACTGTAGAAGAAACCAAACACCCAGGTAGATCGGCGCGGGGATATCCACGATATAGGGGAAGATGAAGAGAATGAATAGGGTACGGACCTTCGCGAACGGGAAGAGCACAAGGTACGCGCCCATCACGCCCGCAATCGCGCCGGAAGCGCCTATCAGCGGCACCTTCGTGAACAGGGACGAAACGAAGAACATCAGATTTCCCGCTAAGCCCGACAGAATATAGAACAATAGGAACCGCCAATGTCCCATCCGGTCTTCGACGTTATCCCCGAATATCCAAAGCGCCCAGAGATTCGAAATCAGGTGTAGCCAACCGCTGTGCAGAAACATCGCGGTAAAAACAGTGACGAGCGCGCTGGCGCTGTAGGGAAAGACAGCGCGAAAGGTCTGAGCGTAAGCGCTGTCCGTGAACCGGGCGGAGATCATACCGAACTGGAACGTGAAGGCGTCCATTCCGTTCCACACCTGCGTCCCCACCACCACTTTTTGTCCGGACAAGCTGATCTGGAAGATGAAAACGAGGATGTTGACCGCAATGATCGCGTAGGTCATTATCGGTCTTCTCAAACTCCCTATCGTGTCTTTCAACGGAAACATCTCTCACCTCCACCTCCTCTATTATACCATTGTTGGATTGCGTATGGCCTATCGCGCGTGCGTCAAGTTATGGGGTGTACTCAAGAAACAAGGACAGAATCGATCGCGCGATTTTGAGTCCAGGTAGTGGTCACGGCGCAAGCGCCCCTTCTCTCTGTGGGGCCGACTTCCAGTCGGCCTGCTTCTCTGGGAACGCCTGGGAACGCCGAACTTTAGTTTGGCAGGGTTTTATCATTTTAACTGGGAGCGCTCCCGAGCGCAGCATCGCGGCGTAAGCGCTTCTTCTTTTCGCGACGGCGCGAAAAATGGGGTTCGCACAGAGGGCACAGAGAGCACGGAGGAGAGATTAGAACCAATCCAGAATAGAGCAGGGAACGTGAATCTGGGAACGCCGGACTTAAAGTTTGCAGATTTTTCGTGGGGTCGTAAAAACCACTTATCCTGCGTTAACCCACACGGGCATCGCGGCGTAAAAAGGACAAAAGACGGAGTTCCTCCTCTTTCCATTTTTCCCGCCTTGATATTATACCCGTATCGACAACGGTCAGCAACCCAGAAGGCGATCTCTACCCATCAACGGTGTACGGTGGTCTTTCGGGACGAAGGGGATAAGGTGTACCATTTGAGGGTATCTGGAAAACCGGAATCTCTTCACGAGGATATCCACAAGATACTGGGTGTTCCGATGCTGAAGGACAGGCAACTGACTTTCGTGGCTCGTCGATTGTAGTGGCCAACTTTTTTGAGAAAGTGGCTTATATCGCCGTTTGTAGCTCTTTTAGTCGAAAGTGGGGCTAAGGAGATAACCCTTCCTTAGCCCCTTCGAAATTCCTCCAAGAAACCTGAAAAAACGCACTAACAAAAAAGCGCGGCGGGTTCCGCGCTTTTTATGTATTAGCTATTCCTTCTCAGGTTCTGAACTTGGAAACCTGATCGGAGAGCGTTCCGGAAAGTTGCTCCAACCCTTTTCCGGATTGGTTAACCTTCTCCGAAAGGAGCGTTTGTCTTCTTACTTCGAGAGTCATCTGCTCGACCTGTTGCACAATATCGGCCATGGCGCGGGAAGAAGCGTCCATGGCGGTGGCCATTTCATCAACCGCGGCGCTTTGTTCTTCGGAGTTTCCTGCCATATTCTGCGTCATCGAATGGATCTTTTCCACCTTTTCGGTAATATGGGTAAACTGTTCCCTGACGGTTTTCGCTTGTTGACTCGTTTGATTAACGATCTCCACCGTCTTGACGGTCGCGCTGTTGACTTGTTGGGCGCGTTGTTCGATCTCTTTCAGAATGCGCGAGATATTGCCCGTGGCGGTTCGGCTTTCTTCGGCTAATTTTCGGATTTCGTCGGCAACAACCGCAAACCCTCTGCCGGCTTCTCCTGCTCTTGCCGCTTCTATCGCGGCATTCAACGCAAGTAGATTCGTTTGTTCCGAAATTGAACCAATCATATCGACAATTTCCCCGACGTTTTTCGCCTGATCCGACAGTTTCTTAACCAGTTCGGCGGACTCTTCGGTTTGGTGCGCCGCTTTCTCAATCGTTTCGGTAATCTCATTCACCGACTTGTCTCCTTGCTCGGCGAACTCGGCCACTTCATCGGTCTGTTCCATTAAGTCTTGAGATATCTTCGTAATGCTGTTGGCGGAAGCCGCGATCTCTTCGATACCAGAAGTTACTTCTTCGATGGAGGCGGAAGTGTTTTGCACATTCTGATCGATTTTTTCCGCCTGGCGCGAAAGGTTCAGCCCTCCTTCCGCCGCTTCTTTGGAAACGTACAACAACTCCCGTGAAGAACTGGATACCGAGTTCGTGACATCATTGATCGTTCTCATCGATTCGTTCAAGTTCTTTGCCATTTCTTGCAGCGTACCCGCCATGTGCGCGACTTCGTCGTGCCCTTTGGCGTGAAAATCAACGGTCAAATCCCCGTTTCCAAACGCCAAGGCTTTTTCGGAGAGCAATCGGATCGGTTTGGCGATCGCATTGCCCATGAAGAAAGACAGGGCGGCGATCATGACAATGACGAAAACTAAAAGAACAATGATTAAAAGGATTAGATGATTCGCCTCGGTCATCAACTCCGCCGTCGGAACAGACGCACCCAAGAACCAGTTTGGAGAATTGGGAATCGGCACATAGACCAATGTGATATGTTGGCCCTTCGGATCGATCATTTCGGCAGTCCCTTCGCCCTCTTTCTTGATTTTATCCCAGGCTTCGACGGCTCCTTTGTATCCGTTTTTCGAAAGGTCGGATAGCGTCGTTTTCAGAACCAAATCCTGATCCTGATGCGCGACAAACATGCCGGTGTTATCCACGATCCATCCATAACCGGTCTTCCCCAGCGTTACCGCCTTCGAAATTTCCGAGATGGTTTTTAAAAGCACCGAAGCCCCTAACAATCCGACGATCTTTCCTTCATTTGACAGGATGACGCTTGCGGCAACGAATATCTTGTTTTGGGTCGAATTTGAAATGACAGGGTTCGTGATTTGGCTGACTGAGCGGCCATTGAGGATATCCTGCACATACGGACGCGCAGACAGGTTCCCTCGGATATTTTGCGTGGTGACGTACCCACCGTCTAATCCCACGAAGAACAGGTTTTCGTAGTGGATCACGTGTTTACGCGCTTGCTCGTTCAGAAAGCGATCCATCCGATCCCACTCTGCGGAACGGACTTCCGCGGTTCCCGCCATCAACTCGATTTCGGATAACCGTGCGGATAACCATTCCCCCACTTCTCCAGCGCTGCCCGATACCGCTTTTTCTGCCGATCCGATCATCATCGCCTTCATTTGGGAACTCGATTGGATAAAGATCCAAAACCCAATAACGACCAGCAGTCCGATCGTTAGCGGTAAAAACCACCACAAAATCCTCGCTCTTAAAGACTTGGTTTTGAAACCGAATTTCATCTAATTCCTCCTCGTATCCGTAACCTTTTCTAAAGGTGTCACTCTGATTGATATCGATCCAATCGCAGTTCGTTTCCGATGAAACCTACAAATAGCACTGCTTTTCGCGTTATTTATTCGCCGCGTCTCAGAATCAATCAAAAGGCTGTCCGTTTTCTGCGCGCGAAGGGTGTGAAGCTCTCTTATTTTACACTATTTTTATTAAATAAATAGGAAATGTGCGTGTCAAATAGCGCATATGATTAAGAACTCATCCTGTGCGTGAATGTAACAGTAAAACCAACACTCGCTGTGAAGCCTTTGAATACCTGCACTCAGAGAGAAAGGATTCTGTTGTTCTTACAGAAGACCGAGAGAAATAGGTTACAGCGAAAATCGAAAAAGCCAGTCTAATGACATAAAAAAGTTCGCAATGAGTCAAGTTTTCTTCTGATGTTTGTAGTATTCTTAGTAGGTCATTGAAAATCAGATAAGCGATAGCGATAAGAATCAAAAAATGGCTTTGCGCGCTTTCATCACGCGAATGGCATTTCGCCAAAGAGAGGTTCTGCTTCGCAAATTTG
>MWEM01000066.1 GCA_002071085.1 Thermotogota bacterium ADurb.Bin062
GTTGCCCTTCGCGTCGTTTCTGGGCGCCCTATTCGCGGATACGATACGGGTTCCGGCTCCAAAAAAAGGATTGATCACCGACTTGGACGGGACATTGTGGTCCGGAATCCTCGGAGACGTGGGCGAGGAGGGGATTCAATGGTCACTTGACCACCACGCGATGCACCACGGTCTATACCAGCGGCTACTCCTCTCCTTATCCGAAACGGGCGCCTTGATCGCGGTGGCGAGTAAAAACGATATGCCCAATGTGGAAAAGGCCTTCCAACGCCAAGACCTGATCTTTACGAAAGACAAAGCCTTTCCGATGCAAGTGCATTGGAATCCGAAAAGCCTTTCGGTAAGAGAGATATTGAGAACCTGGAATATAGGCGAAGACAGCGTTGTTTTTATCGATGACAGCCCGCTAGAACTGGAGGAAGTGAAACGGCATTTCCCGAAGCTCACCTGTTTACGATTCCCGAAAGAAGAGCCGAAACAAATCTTGCCGTTTCTACACACGCTTCGACAGCTATTTGGAAAACGGCAAGTCACCGAAGAGGACAAATACAGGGCCGAGAGCATACGGGCCTCAAGCGAGGTATTTCAAGTTGACGGGCCCGAGGAGACGGTCGATCAGGAAGCCCTCCTATCATCGATCCAATCGAAAATAGAAATCTATACCAAAGGATTGAAAACCGACACCCGAGCCTTCGAACTGGTCAACAAAACGAATCAGTTCAACCTGAACGGCGAAAGATACAGCCAATCGGCCTGGGATGAGATGTGCGAATCCCCGAACTTCGTAGGCGTGGCGCTTGGTTACAAAGATAAGTTTGGGCCTTTGGGCAAAATCTTGGTGCTCTTGGGAGAGGTAGAAGATGGGGCGCTAAACGTCCGATCCCTCGTGATGAGTTGCAGAGCCTTCAGCCGGAGAGTGGAGCACCGATGTCTGCAATGGCTCTTTGAGAACTATGACCTACGAGAGATGCGCTTCCACTTCCGCCCAACCGAGAAGAACGGGCCGATCCAAACCTTCTTCAAAGAATACGAAATGAACACAGAGGATTCCCTTCTCGTATTAAAGCGGGATGACTTCTACGAAAAGGTACCCGAACTCTATCATGCCGTCGAGGTGAAAGACTAAATGGCTTCCGAATCGGTCGAAAGACTCAACCGGTGTTTTGTGGCTGTTTTCCCGGGAATAGGCCAAAATGAAATTGAAACGGCGTCAACAGACAACACCCAGGAATGGGATTCGATAGCGACGGTGATGTTGTTCAGTTTGATTTCCCAGGAATTCGGCATCAAGATCTTACCCCAACAAATGTTTGAACTCAAATCCTATTCTGCCATCCACGCGTTTCTCACCGAACAGGGGAAGATGATATGAACCTCACGAGAACGCCCGAATCTATTTCCAAGGAGCTAGACCGGATCGCTCAAGCCCTCACCCCGAAAGCATTAACCTTACACACCAATGTGGGAATGCTCGGGGTGTTAGAAGGGCCATTCACCAAAGAATGGCAGCTCTCAGAATACCACCGATTGATCAGGCAAGCATTTGAGGGAACGAGCCTTCTCTATCCGACGTTTAACTACGATTTTCTAAAAAACGGCGTCTACGATGTGCGAAACGATACCTGCAAAGTCGGCTCGTTAAATGAGCACGTGAGGAAAACGCACCCCGAGCGACGCACTCATACACCGGTTTTCAACTTCTGTATTCTCGGGAACCATCCACACCCCATTCAAACTATTAGCGAAAACCCCTTCTCCCGGGAATCGGTCTTTTCGAACATAGCGGAGGGAAACTCGTGGATCGGTTTTTTGGGGGCAGGATTCGACACCAATACATTCGTTCACTATGTGGAAGAAGAAGTGAACATCGGATATCGCTATATAAAAACCTTTAAGGGAAAGGTGATCGCCGGGGACACCCAACGCGCTGTGACGTTCCGCTACCGTGTGAGACCACTGCAGCAAGGCGCCGTAGATTACGATTGGGTTCGGCTCGAACGAGACCTCCTCCATAACGGGCTTATGAAGGTATTCTCGGTGGGGCTGGGGGAACTAAAGGTAGTCGAAGGCAAGGGTCTTTACGACTACTGGTTAGCAAATTTGAAAAGAGACGAGTGGTTTCTCTTGACGGAAGAATCGAAAATGATACTTCGAGAATTATCGAAGCGGCATCGGTATCCTTTCGCTTACGAAGAGATGGAAGCCGCAGCGATAAAGAAAGAAGGGGGATAGAGCCGACTTGCGTTTTCATCACATTGGATATCTGGTTTCTTCGCTTGAAGAATCAGAAAAGCCATTGGGTCTTTTAAACGCAACTCCTATTTCGGGAGTGATCGCGGATACCGACAGAGGTGTCCTCATCCAATTTTACGGGGCTAAACCAGGCGAAACTAACGCAGAAGTAGGACCCTTGATAGAATTGATCCAACCGACAGACGCCGCTTCGCCTATGGCTAACCTACTGCAAAAAAGAAAAGCCGGCCCCTATCACCTTTGCTACAGCGGAAGAGCGCAGGATGAGCGAGATTTGCTTGAAAACGGCTTCATTATGATACAAACCCCGGCGCCAGCCATCGCCTTCGACGGCCGCAAAGTCGGGTTCTATTATTCAAACGCTATCGGATTGATCGAATTGTTGTTTGATGCTGAGGAATAAGCTAGCCAACCTGGAAACAAACGCGCTTGGGAACGGCGCGTTTTTGTGCGGCGTCTATTGGTTTCTTGGAGCACCCTTGGAAGCCTTAATCGTTAACGCAGGGTTGGTTACACTTGTTTCTGGAAAAACAGCGTCCTCCCACTTTCCTCTATCGATTGGAACAGTTCGCTGCTCCTTACCCGGTTTAACCGGAGTTGATGGAACGGGTTCGTTTCTTGTAGGGTCTGGTCGCGATGATTTCCCCCGTTGCGGGGTCCACTTTCCCGATGAGTTTCCTTCTCGCTCTCGACTGCTTTTTCTCTTTGTCCCAGTACGCTTCGTTTTCATACGCGTATGTGATTCCGGTTTGTTTGTTCTTCTGGTAGACAATGCTCATAGGTATCCATTATCGTCATATATTATAATATATAACGAGGTAATTATCGCTACCCTTTCTTCGCACTCCCCTTCCTGTCTTCCTTCTATTCCTTTCTCATCGTTAGACTTTCCGGGAATATAAGCTCTTGTCTTCCTACTAATCCTTCTCCTTCGCTCGACTTTCCGGAAATCTAGGATTGATAGGCTCTTTGGCGATGCGAATAAGCGGACTGAAAAAGGCCGAGAGCAGGAGTGGTGTACTTTGTAAGGGCGTGATTGTAATGTTGCTTTACCGCCACCTTGTAACAACTAAGGTCTTTGGCTTCTTGGTTCTTACATCTTTTACACGATTCGGATACTTGATAAATTCAAGTTTTGAGGTTCAGTTGACCCGATAAAGATAAGTTATGAGCGATCAAGGACAGTTCATCTGTTGGTGTATAATCTGTACCTTTATTCGTTTCGCGCCCGGTTTCGCTAAACAAGTATAAGTTTTTCTTTGCTCTTGAGCAGAGAACATAGAGCAACTTCAATGTTTCTGTTTTTCGAAGAGGCTTTTTTTCTGGCTTCATGATGAAATCCCAGTTCGGCAAATAACCATTGAGTAAGCCAACAGCAATAACCGTAGTGTATTCTTCGCCTTTAACCCCGTGGATAGTTGAGATAACAACGCCTTGCTTATCCCTAAAATATCTGCTGATCGAATCATAGTCCGTAGATAGTGAATATTGTTTTACACGCGAATCGATTTTTTCAAAAAAGCGCTCAGTCAAGCTGGGAAGTGCTTTCCCCTTGTTTATATCGATTCTCAGCAGGGCAAAAACCCGTTCAATGACGGCTTTCAAGCAGACGATACCGTCGGCGTCCAGTGTACGGCAATGATTGACAGCGGATAGAATGTCAAAGTTCTGAATCTTGTCTGGCAACATAATTTTTAGGCCATCGCGTACAATCGACATGAACTCAGTAGCAATTCGTTTTCTTATGGAAACGTTTTCTCCGGAAGGCATAAATAACAACCTTGCTAACAGAAACAAAGGGTTCAAGGGATCGTATTTAATGGGCGAAATATCAGGCGCGTCAAACAACACGTCTGGCAGCTTCGAACGCAGATTCCTCGACAGGCTGAAAAGTATTTGCCATTGCGGGGCAAGAACACAAATCTCCTCCGCTTTCGTGCCGGACACCAATTCGGAACATATTATCGCTGCTATTTCGGCTGTTAAGTTTTCCTTTGAGACCGACCTGCAGTAGTTTATCGTTCCGGTAGCATCTTTGATATCCGCTACCGAGCAGACACCCGTTTGTGAAACCTCGAAATTCTTGTATAGGTTTACCACACGCTGAGTTGAACGATAACATCCCGTCAGCCGCAATTCCTTGAATGTCGTTTCATAAAGCGTGTCCAGTTCCGCCTTGCACTTCGCGACCCCGCCGAGAGAGCCGTATATTGCCTGATTCACGTCACCCGCAAACATGAGTTTGATCGATTTGTTCGCTTTAAAGATATTTGCAAGGATAGAATATTGAAGCTCGTTTGTATCTTGAAATTCGTCGATCAGAATGCTGCTTATCACAGAGGCAATATTCGCACAAACAAAAGGGCAGCGAGTTGAAAGCTCCTCCGAAAAACGAAGAATCATTTCAAAATCAATTTCTTTGTTGGCCGCAAGCAGAGTCTCATATGCAGTAACAACCGCCGGGGTTTGGAAAGGGTCGTCAAAGATGCCCAGTTTTATCCCCAAGTCTTTAGCAATACTTTTCCCATATTCCCCCTGCGTATATTCGTCAATAATGGAATAACCCTCGCACAGTCTGCCTGAATACATGGCATAAGGGCGAATGATAAACTGCATACAGAACTGGTGAATTGTACCCGCCCAAATATTCGACAAATCGATGCCCATATCGTCGAGCCGACTGGTGATCTCTTCAGCGGCTCGATTTGTAAACGTTAACGCTATGTTCCATTTTTTTGATACTGGCTCTTGCGCCGCCTGATACGCCAAGCAACGAGTAAGCGTACGTGTTTTTCCGCTGCCGGGGCAAGCGGTAAGCAGGACATTTTCAAGAGCTTTGCAAACAGCTTCCTGCTCGGGGGAAAGTCCTCTCAATATATCGGAAAAATCAGGCACTTAATCCACCACCTTAGCGATGAACGCACTAAACAAGTCTTTAGGAAACTCGCGGCAGAAATCTGAAATCAAAGCAGTTCTCTGTTCAGGTGTTGCGGCTTCGTCGAATTTTTTTTTCATGTAATCATAATCGTTGCCCAAATCATTGTTTGCTCCAAATGAATACTTAGCCATTTTCCATAACAGCTTGGGGGATACAACATCCTTTGCTGCAAAAGCAATCGCATCAAGAATATAAGCCGGTATGACCGCGTTTGCCCTAATTTCAGAAGCGAGTAAGGTGGCATACCATCCCTTCTGGATGTTTCGCGCTATAGTAAGAACAGCGTCGTAACGTTCGGCTTCAGTGCCGGATTTGATTGCCGCGATAAGCTTGTCTTTCGTAGCCTTTTGTGTGTATGCATGCTTTATAACTGCGTATATGAACTCTCTATTTTGAGCGATATTAGCAAAATCAACCTCAAGCGTATGTGGAGCGTAAAAGGCTTCGACATAATGATTTGCCCCAAACAGGGTTGTCAGCCGTTCTTTTCTTGCAGCTCCAAAATTCATCGCCTCCTGACTGCCTTTTGTTGCACCGGCGACAATTGCATCCAAATCCGTTATTATGGCGCATCGCCTTTGCAAGCGGGTTGCATCAAAAATGCAAGCGACATTTTCAAACGCAACGCTTCCAACATTAATGAGCCCAATGCCCATTTCATCCAGCGAAACGCCAAGCACATTCTTAACCAAAGCAGGAATCAGGATTTCCTCGCCGTCACCTTCTACGAGGATAACACCTTTTGAGAATAACAGCACACTCCGTTTTGCGTCCAAATATCTGGAAAGAATCTGCGTAAACGCCATACCCTTGTGCTTCAGGATGCCGGCTCCAAATTGGTCAAGCCCATTTGTTGGTTTCATTACAAACGACAGCTGCTCATTTACTTTCTTCATAATGTTTACTTTTTCAATATCCGCAACCTCAGAAATATGCGTCGAGTGCGTGGACATCACGACTTGCGTATAGGTGTGCGCGACTTGTAGGTTGTCAAACAACGTTTTCTGAATGTGTGTATGTATATGGGCTTCCGGTTCTTCGATGATCATAATATTGAGAAGCTCCCGGTTGCGGTTGGCTTCGAACTCGACAAGCTTCAAGGCAATATACAAAATGTTAAGATGGCCCAATCCGAGCAGTTCAATATCGTTCTGGTCGGAAGTAGTCACTGTCAGATATCTGGCAAGTACCGCGAAATTTTCTTTCATGCGGGATTCGAGCTTGATGTCAGGAGAATAAACCGTTCCGATCATTTCAAGCAGTTTTCGATTTACTTGATTCCCAATATCTGTAATCTGAGGGATACTGGCGATTTTTAAGTTGAGTGCATTAATTTTGCTTTTGATATCATCGATATCTGTTACAGCAATTTCACCTTCAATGGTATCAATGATTTGCCGTATTGGGTTTTTTGGTTTTCGAAGTTCATTTTCAACATCTCGCAAAGCATCAATGAAAACTGTTGAAATGTGTTGCCGGACACTTATAATGTCAATTTTCGTGCCAAGCACGGAACTGCTATCGTTTTCGGGGTTAGCGTATTCGCCAGCTGCGATATCGCCTACGATAGACTTATATACGGCTTCGTCGGTAAAGTCAGCTTGAGATCGTGACGTATAAAAAAACTCATAGTCACTGAGCTTTATTTGAGCGCGAATTGTTTCGAATCTGCAGCTATGAGAAGCTTCCGCCAACTCCAATCTTTTAGAGTTGCATGGACGGATGAACAAAGTGACTGTTCCGTAACCTTTGTCTGCACAACGGATATATGATCTTAAAAAACTAGCGTTTTCTTCGTCGGGAGTCAGTTCAACACAGAATTCGTTATTCTTGTCCTCATCAGATATCTCATCAAAAAACGCAGAGATTATTATCCAATGCCCTTTCCAATCTCCGAGGGTATAAGAAAAATCCGTTTCCTTCAGTCGTTTTGTGTTGTAGTAGTAGCTGTCATCTAAAAGTATCCGCATGGCGGTTAGGGCATTTGACTTTCCAGAATCGTTTTCGCCAATAATCGTATTGGCACCCTTCGCGAACTCAAAACGCGCAGACTTCAGATTTTTGAAATTGATGATTTGGATGTATTTCAAGTACATATCTTCTACTCTTTCCCCTTTCTTTTGCAACTCAACATGTGCGTGGCCATTACAAAAAACAGACAAGCGAAAAACTGAATGAAATCGGTTTTTGAAAAGAAAGTGAACACGGAATAAGGAAAATCGATACCCCATATCTAATTATGGCTCGTTCCAAGTCCATAAAACTGGTCAGGTAAGCAAGCGCTTTTTTACGCGCCATTTCATCTATGGAGTGTGTGGTAACCGGTTCTTCTGAGAAATCCAAAAATTTAATTTCTTTCTCTATGTAGTGCTTTAACACTCTCCAAATGCGGTTATCACTTACGTCGTACAACTGATGAACCTGCGCTACACTGGTTATTTGAGCCAAAGAAAGGAGCAGCGCTTCGAAGAAAAGCGTGAATCCGCTTCCTTTCCGAGCCCAGGGTACTTGTACTTGTTTGACACCCTCCGGTGTATAGATTCTCGGGATACGCGCGTGCAGATAGGTCTTATGCTGAAACAGGTTTATATGCCGCCACTCTCGGTTGACCGTATCGTGGACACTGCACAGCTTGCTTTGATCAATGAATTTCGCTCCTCGTTTGGAATCAACGTGTATGTGTATTTCTAACCCTTTTTGTTCTATATCGCTGATGTACCACGGTTCCACTAACCCTAGCAGTTGTTCGAAAAAACCTGCAGCCTATCTTCTATCTTTGCTCCTCCCAATTGGCATTTTTCATTGGGAATTCTATCATAACCGTTCAGTTTCGAATTCTTCATCGCTAAAACTTTGTTCTTGCACATACAAAGTGCGGGAGAACCATATTTCTTTAGACCACCGACCGTTAAGCGCTCTCTCCTTTTGTTATCCCGGCATTCCGTGTCTTTTTAATTTTAATGACCCCCAACCCTATTTTTTTAGGTATGTCAGATTGTAAACGCTTATGGAGCACGGGACTTTAGTTCCATATAGGTTCAGTGATTTTTCCGTGCACTCCGTGTTCTCTGCGTGAACTCTTTTTCTTTTTTGGGCGTTCCCAGGAGCGCACATAGAAGGTCGTAGGCTCGATACGGTATAGGTTGATTTTACTTCACAAAAAACTCAGTAGCTTCCGGTGAAGCTCGACCATCGCCCAGGTGTCGAGTTCGCAGTACTTCTTGAGGTCCTCACGGGTAGGGGTCTGGAGACCTTTTTGGCGAACCTCTTTTTCTCTGCCGAGGACCATATTCGAGAAGACGCAAGAGGCGAGCCTTCCTTTGTTCACCGCCAAACCTGTATACGTCAAACACGGAATCATGACCGGCAATACGCCTTTGATGGAATAGCTCCCTCGGAAGTCAGGGTGGTAATACCCCGCTTTTATCGCGATTTCCAAGTCCACGAGCCGTTCAAGCAAAGGCTCCAGTTGCCGTGCCAGCCCTTCTTCTCCCTGATCGGTGAGCCAATTCATCAACCACCTGATCCTTCCTTCCTCGAAGGCCTGATGATAGGTCATGATGCTCCCTTCTGTTGGAAGGGCATTCACCATAGCCTCCGCGAGACCGATGACGCTGGCGTGGAGGTCCAAAGGGTCGGCCAAGTACTCGTGATGGTTAGACCGGACACTGCAAATCGAATCACCTTCATTTTGGGCGATATGGAGCGAAAACTGGGTGACGATCTGTTCATAGGGCTTCGTGTTTGGTAAAATTGGCACTGCTGGGGCGATCGTTTCGAAATCAAGGTAAGCGATAGGGTATCGCCAAGCGCAAAGCTCCTCTTCCAAAGCGTTGGAGTCTAGGAAAGGTTGCCCGGTGATTATCGACTGCCTTACCCGCTCTTGGTTCGCATTCAAGCCGGTGGGCTCTTCGATCTGTTCCACCCTCGTAATCCCTTCGTCTATCCATCCCTGAAGTACTGCGCTCGTGATCCGTGGGATCTGGAAGATGGTATGGTCGTAAAAATCGGTGAAACATTCCGTATTACGTTCGCACCCTTTACATTCCGCGCGAAGCAACGGGTCCGGTCTAGTATCTAACAAAAATCCCTCGATACGCCCAGAATCGGCTTCATAGGCTTCTATCAACGGTTCAGCGAGCGCAAGGCATTCGATTTCGGCGAACATCGTGTCCTCGCAATCCCCGTACCGGTAGGCGCGAGAAAGGAACCACAAATTCGCGGAAGAAATGGTAATCCCCGCGCTCCGGCATACCCATATGGTGTAGGCAATGTCTTCAAGGTATTCCTTGCCTTGAGCGTTTTCAAGATTTTGTTCCATAGCGGCTTTCACTTCGAGGATCGAGAAGCCGGTTTCGGTGGGAACCAAGATATCCGCCCGCGCGACGAACTGCCGATGTATGAAAGCGGGTTCAAACAAAACGGAATGCGGGTTTGCGCCTATCACGCGCCGCGTTTCATTTTCGGCTACGTAAGGATCCCTATCCGCTATTTCGATACCGTTCTGAAACCGTTTTTTCGCCAGTCCCCCGATTTGATTGCCCTCGAAAAACTCGTACTCCGCCTCAAGGGTGAGAGGCTGCTTAGCCCCGTTCATCGTTTCCCAACCTAGCCTCGGACACTTCTTGGCATTCAGAAAAGCTCTTTTGGTAATCAGTCGATTCGACCCATTTCCATTCATCTTGACCCTCCTCTCTGTTTTTTCATCACGTTAAGGTAAAAAAAGCCAAGCTGTCCGGTGCGAGCCGTTTGGCATACGCAACCAGAATCCTTCCGCGCCTTCGCGTGATTCGGTTCGGTAAATTAGATTTTTCCTCGATTCACCCATCATTTGTGCTTCTTCTAAGATTACGGTTATCTATCGTAAAACCAATAAACGTGTATAATTGATAAGTTTTCGATTATACCAGATTTTGCTGCTATTTCAATAACATTGGATAGAAGTGATGCGGGACAAAGACAAGGAGCGCCATCGGAGTGTTCGCGAATGGCGCACTTTAGTGCGGCATGTTATAAATGAAATAACTTGGGCTCGCACGGAGGGCACAAAGAACGCAGAGGGAAGATTAGCAATGAGAATGCCTGAGAACACCTTGGAACACCAATTTTTAAGTTGGCTGTTTCCTAGGAAATGCGCACTTTAGTGCGACTTATTTTCAAAGAACTGAAAGGGGTTCACACAGAGAACACAGAGGGCAAAGAGAGGACACAGATGAAAAATACCTAGATTAAAAAACAAAAGATCTAGTTCACACAGAGGGCACAGAGAACACAGAGGGGAGATTTATGCTGGGAGCGCCTGGGAACGCCGCACTTTAGTGCAGCATGAGTTATGTCTTTTTTCATTCCAAAAACCGGAGAACATGCCAACTTGAAAGTTGGGGTTCCCAGCCTTCTAAACCCCACGATCCGCCCTATTTCTCAAAAACGTATCGCGCCGTCACATAAAGAAGAGTCGCTTACGCCGCGATTACATCCAAAAATCTAAATTATGCCAACTTGAAAGTGGGCGCCGCTAGGCGTTGGCAAAAATCCTTGTTGCTTCCCAAAAAAATGTACGAGTGCCTTGTCATAACGTCCCGT
>MWEM01000067.1 GCA_002071085.1 Thermotogota bacterium ADurb.Bin062
TCCGTGCTATAATACTCGAAAACGGAGGGCTCTATGTCCGAACGCTATATCCTCGCGCTAGATCAAGGCACGACCAGTACGAGATCGATCATCTTCGACAGGAGTTTGCGGATCGTTTCGGTTTCTCAGCGCGCAACGAAGCAAACCTACCCAAAAGATGGTTGGGTGGAGCAGGACCCGGAAGAGATCTTGGCCACCGCTCAGGCCACGATAGCCCAAGCAATGGAAAAGGCCGGGCTGCGAGAGACCGATATCGCGGCAATCGGGATCACCAATCAGCGTGAAACGACGATCGCTTGGAATCGTAAAACCGGAGAGTCGTTGCACCCCGCGATCGTTTGGCAAGACCGGAGGACGGCCGAACGGTGCGAGGCGCTTCTGCCCGAGCAAGAAACCCTACATACTCTGACTGGCCTCGTTCTCGACCCCTACTTCTCTGCGACGAAAATGGAATGGTTACTCAGGCACGTCCCCAAGGTGAAGATCGCCGCCGAAAATGGCGTTTTGTCTTTCGGAACGGTCGATTCCTGGCTCGCCTATCACTTAACGGACAGAAAAGCCTATGTGACCGACGTCTCTAACGCCTCCCGCACGATGTTGCTGAACCTACGCACGACCGCTTGGGACGATACTTGCCTGTCTTTGTTCCGCCTGCGTCGAGAGATGCTGCCGACGGTGGTGACCTCGTCCGAGATCGTCGGCCACACGCCGAGCGGGATTCCGATCGCTTCGATGATTGGAGACCAACAGGGCGCCTTATTTGGCCAGATGTGCTTCGAGCCGGGACAAGCGAAGTGCACCTACGGGACCGGCGCCTTTTTACTGATGAATGTGGGGACCGAGCCGAAGTTTTCTGCCAATCGCCTACTCACGACGATCGCTTGGAAAGCGGGCAACGAGCTCGCCTACGCGATGGAAGGGAGCGTCTTCATCTGCGGCGCTTCCATCGATTGGATCGTCAACGAGTTGGGTTTGGCCCCAAACGCGGCCAGCACCGAACAGATGGCGTACAACGTCCGCGACAACGGCGGGGTCTACTTCGTTCCGGCTTTGTCCGGCCTGGGCGCCCCTTACTGGGACCCGCAGGCCCGGGGATTGTGGATCGGGATGACCCAAGCGACAAACAGAAATCACCTCACCCGCTCCGTGTTGGAGGGGATTGCTTACAGCGTGCGCGACCTTTCCGACACGATCGTAACGGACAGCGGTATTCCGCTCAAAGAGCTCAAAATCGACGGCGGTGTCAGTAAAAACACGTTTTTGCAAAATTACCAATCGACGGTTTTGGGGCTACCGGTCCTACGCCCGAAAAATACCGAAACCACCGCGACCGGCGCGGCGTGTCTCGCGGGGTTGGCAGTCGGATTCTGGAAGGACCGTTCCGAATTGCGCGGATTATGGGAGATGGATCGGTACGTCTATCGCCAAAAGGAAGCGGAGGTAGAAAGACAATACGCGAATTGGAAAAAAGCGGTCACGCGATCGCTCGACTGGGTTTACGATTAGAGTCGTTCTATCGGCATATAGACGAAGGTGAACTGCGTGATCTCGCGCGCGCCTACGCGGCGCGGATAAGAAAAGGAGAGACCATATTCTTGTCCGGCGAGCTCGGAAGCGGCAAGACTACCTTTATGAAAGCGGTGGCCGAAGCTTACGGTTACGACCCGAGCGCGGTGCGAAGCCCGACGTTCACGCTGATCAACCGCTACGAGACCAAAGAGACCGTCCTTTTCCACCTGGATTGTTTCAGAATCGACGCCGAGACGCTATCAAATATCGGATTCTTCGACCTTCCCACCGACGAGGCCAGGGTCTTTATAGAGTGGCCTGAGAACGTGTTGCCCGTCTTCCAGAAGGCAGATTGGATGTTCCGTTTTCAAATCCCCGAAGACACCCTGACGGTAAGGGACCTGTGGGTGTATCGACACGACGAGAAAACCTGAAGGAGTTGGCCTCTATCCGGACTTCTAAAGATTTGAACTATCTACGATCGCTCTTCCCCTACGATCCGGAGAGCGGTGTCTTCACGATCGAAATCACCATCGATCACTACGACGAGATCTTCAACGAATGGGACCCCTCTCCCTTTCGGCGGCGGGACCTACACCCGGATTTGACCGACTACTTGGATTATTGCTCCAAAGAAATACCCCTCAAGTACCCGATTCGACTCTCGATTGAAGTTCCGGAGGAAAAGCGCAACGCCACCGCCGAAAAGATGGTGGAACAGGGAATTCGCAACAACATCCGTATGGATATTTTCCAGCTGAATAAGGAGATCGGAAAATCCGACACTCTGGCCATCCTGGAGATGGTCTTCGCGTTCTTCTTCCTGTTCATCGCATACTACCTCATGGGGCTCGAACTGGAAGGCACCTTCTACCGCGCCGCGATCGAAGGGATCTCTATATGGGGTTGGGTGCTGGAGTGGCAGGGCATCTTGGGCTTTTTCTTCGCGAAACCCGGTCATCGAAAGCAGAAAAAGGAGTACACCCGATACTTGAACGCGGAAGTGGTTTTCAAGAACAAAAAGCAGACCTTCACTACGGCCAATCCTTCGCTCATCAAAAAGAGGGTCGCCAGCCCGCACAGTCCCTCAAGGACCAAAAAGAAGAGGAAGCTCCCCGCGTCTCAGAATCCCCCGCATGCGACACCACTGAAACGCAAGAAACGGTAAATTCGTCGACAGGAGCGAGATTTAGTCGTCGCTCTCGTTTCGAACCAGGGCTTTGGCCAACTGTTTCACCGCGAACTTCACGGCGGGCGTACGATAGGGATTTGTCGTGCCGTCCAGCTTGACCAGCCAATTCTGTTCTCGACCCACTATGGCGAGAAGGCAATGCTGAACAAACCCTTCGTCGGTCGTGATCGTCTTCACCAGATAATGATCCCTATCAAGATCTTTGAAAATGGATTTGAAGACACAGATCTGTTTGCCATCCTCGGATTTACAGGTCTTATCGAGGATCTTCGAAAGGCTCGAGAGATCGATTTCTTCCCGTTTGATGAATAGGTGAGGCAAAGGCACCATCCCCTCCAGAGCGCGCGTCACCGTCTCCGTTCGTTCTTTTTGCAGTTGGACGAAGTGGATGTCCCGGTCAAAACGTTTCCACTTACGCTCGTAACGGGTCAGGGATTCTCGGTCCGGGTTCGTCTCCCAAATCAAAAGGCGAAACCCCGCCGCTTGCCCAAGTGAAACGACCTCTTGCGCATAACTCCCCACATCCGTCGATACCTCGAAAACCCCGGCTTCTGCCAAAACATCGTTGAGCGTCGAGAAGAATTCGGGAACGATCACACGGCGTTCCGCGTGTCGGTTTTTTGACCAGGGAACCGGGAAATTCAGATAGACTTTTGAAACCGAGGCGGGCCCGAATAGATTTCTCAACGCAAAACGCGCGTCCAAGAGAATCAAACGGATATTTCCGAGACCCGCCGCCACGAACTTCCTTTGCGCCTTGACGGCGGAAAAGATGGACGTTTCGATACCGACGAAGTTGTGGCCAGGGTCCTTCTGGGCAACGATCTTGAGGAATTCGCCATACCCAAAGCCTATCTCGACTTCTATCGGATTGTGGTTGCCAAACTCCGTCGCCCAATCGAGCGGGAAGCGCTCTGACTCGGAGGGCTGAATCAGATAACCATATTCCGTAAGACCAGTTTGATAGGTTTTATCGATCACAGGATCCTATACCTTGAGAAGCGCCAAGGCGTTGTGTATCCGCTTTAAGACTTCTTCCCGCCCCAAAAAATCGACGGTTTCGATGAGGCCTAACGAGACGAGCGAACCCGTGAGCGCGCCTCTCAACGTTTGATAGACCTGATTCGTCGACAAACCGCTTTCTTCTATATTCCGATCGAAAATAGACTTTATCTTTTCGTAGGTGTCTATAGGGTTTTTCGAAAACTCCCGCTCGAATTTCTCAAGCAGCGCGGGCGTTTCAGGTTTCTTCAGGTATTTTTCCGTCCACTTCTCATCGTACTGCAAGACGTCGGCCTCGGCGAGGAGCGGCCTTAAGAGCGGTAACAACTGAACGAAGGTGTTCACCTTCTCCTGTCCGGCCAATAAAATCCGCTCGACGCGCCCCTGGGGCTGTCGAACAATCAACTCGGCGATTTCGGGATAGGCCTTGCGATAACGGTCGATCCACTCTTTAAACAACGTCGAAAAAGTCCCGACGGGAAGCGAACGGACGTGCTTTCCGTTGATCCATTCGAGTTTCTTATAGTCGAAAACCACGGACTTGTTGGAAATGCTCTCCAAATAGAAATCCTCCAGCTCCTGCAACGGTTGGAAGACTTCTTGCTTGACATTCCAGCCGAGCAAGGCCAGGTAGTTCATCAACCCTTCGGACAGATACCCTTCTTTGCGAAAGAACTCTACCGAAGTCCCGCCGTGGCGTTTACTCAGAGGGGTCTTATCCGCGCCTAAAATCAAGGGAAGATGCATAAACACGGGAAGTTCCAAACCCAACGCTTGATAGAGCATAATCTGCCGAGGGGTATTCGAGATGTGGTCCTCCCCCCGGATCACGTGGGTAATCCGCATCATCGTGTCATCGACTACTGCGGCGAAATTGTACACCGGAATACCGCTCGATTTCAGTATAACGAAATCGTCTATGGTCTGATTCTCAAACCGAAGGTCGCCTTTCAACAGATCGTGAAAACAAGTCGTCCCTTGTGGAACCGCGAACTTCACGGCGATCAGGTATTCCTCTTCCGAATACCCTTCCGGGTAACGATCGGACCGGAGCACCTCCGTTTTTGGATCGGCCACTCTCGCCACCGAGTAGTAGGCGCGCTTGTTTTCCAACAGCCTCTGAGCTGCGTCCCGATAGTACCCTTTCTCGTGCCGTTCCATCTGGCGATAGGGGCCGTACTCCCCCCCGATATCCGGACCCTCGTCCCATAGCAGCCCACACCAACGCAGGGAGTCGTAAATCTCCTGCTCGTACGCTTTCGTCGAACGCTCTTGATCCGTATCCTCTACACGCAAAATGAACTGTCCGCCGGTTTTTCGCGCGAAGAGCCAGTTGAACAGGGCCGTACGAACGCCGCCGACGTGAAGGTAACCGGTTGGGCTCGGAGCAAATCGTAACCGCGTCATTCCGACACCCCTTCCTCTGCGTCCAGCGAACCGAGGTTGACGCAGGTATCTTTGGTTAATAGGCCATAGAGTTCTTCCACAGTTTTCTCAGTCAACGGATCGACGATCATACGCCCGATGTCCATCAGCGGCCGCAGAACAAAATCCCGTTCGCGGAAATCCGGATGCGGCACCGTGAGCTCGACATCCGAGAGAACCAGATTGCCGAAAAAGATGATATCGATGTCGATCTCGCGCGGCCCCCAGCGGAAAGTCGGGTTTCTGCCGCACTCTCGCTCCACTTCTTTGAGCGTTTGCAACAAAGAGAACGGGGGTAATGAGGTCAGAACGCCCACCGCCATATTGTAAAAGTCACCTTGATCTTCATAACCATAGGGTTTCGAGGAGTAAAGGTCCGATTTTAGAACGATCCGCGCCCCTTTTTTTTCGAGGGCCCTCAAAGCGCATTGAAGATGACGCTTTCGGTCACCCACATTGCTGCCGAGCGCCAAATACACGGCGTGTTCCGAGCCGGAGGTTCGTGTGTCTTCTGCCATATGTTTTACCTTCCTATTTCGTAGGTCGCCAAGATGGGACCATCCATATTGAGCACAACCAGCCGATTGTCGTAGACCTTCATCGCGATGGGGTAGTCCTTCAAAGGCTTTGTCTCGACCAATCGGTAGTCTCCGTCAAGCACGTACAAGAGGTTGTCGAAGTTACCGGCCGCGAACAAGTATTGATCACGGTACGGCTCGAGATCGATGATACCCCCGCCTAACGTGATCCGTTTCAGCTCTTTGGACGTTGGGTCCAAATAGAAGAGGTCGTCTTCGCTCATCGAGGTAATCGCGATTTTCCCCGCAAACAACGCCACGTCCATAATATGGCTGTGTCCTTTCCAGGTTATGTATTCCGTGACTTCTTTCTGGCCCCAATCCACCCTCCAAATGGCGCTGTCCAGGTACCCCGCTATCAGATACTTTCCCGATTCCAGACTCAGGATATGGAGAGGCTTTTTTATCTTCCCCTCGATGTTCCACCTCGTAAAGGTCGTCGGGTTGAGGAAGGCCACCGAGTCGACCATTTCGAAGTCGCGGGACCAGGTGTGGTAGTTGTCATAGTACGGGAGGATAACCAAATCGTCTAACAGATAGAACTTTGGCACACGCCCTTCCAATGGAAAAGCGTAGAGTTCTTGGCCTGTCGGCAGATAGAAGACCTGCAAGACGGGTTCCAGTTGACTGGCCACATAGAGCAGGCCGCCCCGTTCGAGCATATAGCCCGGCCCCCTTTTGCAGGGTATCGAGGAGATAAGGAGAAGGCTCTCGCGGTCGTAGGCGTCCACCTTGTGGCCCCAAAAATCCGAGACGTAGATACGGTCGGCGTGGAAGACAAGGTAAACCGGGTAGGAGGATTGCGTCAGGCGATGGAAAACCCGTTCCTCTACTAAATCGACGACGTGCACGGTATGGTTGAGGTAGTCGATCACAAACGCGCGTCCATAGGTCTCGTCGACGAACAATTGAACGCACTTGCCCTCTAGGGCCACCTCCGATCTTAGGGTCAGGACGGGCGTTTCGCCCGCGAAAACCCAGCTGAAGCAGGCGATGAGAAAACACGAGACGAACAAACGAACCTTCACGGCGCTTTCTTTATCCAAGTCCCGTACTTTTTGAGGACGATGGCCTGCCAAGCCTTGAATCGAAGCTGCAAATTATAAAGCGTATCACTATGCCCTCCGGTTTCGATGTATCGTTGGACATCCTCTTTCAACGCTCGCGTGGCCCCGTCAAAAGGCCGCAACAGTTCAAGATAATAGCTATCAGACCGCAAGTTTTGTGTGCCGGAGAGAAGGGTCAACACTTCCGCGTATTGATTGGCGAAATTGATGATCTGCTCGATATCCGGTTCGGGAAAAAGGAAGACGTAACTGATGCACACCAGCGAGACGACGACGCAGAGAACGGAGAGGACGGTCCAAAGGATCGACCAATGCCGTGCGGCGATCCTGAATGGGGCCAAAAATAACCCAAACAGGAAGCCCGTCGCGAACCCGCCGATGTGCGCCATATTGTTGATCCCGGGTACGGTGAACCCTAGCAGAAGGTTGATGATGATCATCGGTAGTAGCGCCGTTCCAGTCACGGGGGTCAGGCGCCTGGGGGTATCCTTTCTCAACCCCAAGGAAAACAACTGACCGATAAGGCCGAAGATCGCGCCGCTCGCGCCCACCGATACAACCCCCGGATAGAACAATTGCGTTAACAAAGCGCCGACGAAACCGGAAGCCAAATAAACAACGATGAAACGCCGGGAACCGAATATGGACTCGACGATGGTCCCGAACATATAGAGCGCGTAGGAGTTGAAGATCAGATGGATCAACCCGGCATGTAAGAAGAGAGAAGAGACCAATCGGTAGACCTGCCCTTGTTGCACGTAGGCGCCAAAAGACGCGCCGGATTTGAGAAGCGTTTGCAGATCGCCTCCGCTCCAAAGCGACTTCAGGAAGCTACCGCCGCTAAAAACGGCGCTCATAGCGAACATAAAGATATTTATAATCAAAATGCCCTTCGTAAGCGGGTTCTTTCTCATCTCTCTTCCTCTACGCTAACAGGGTGCTCTTTCTATTCTTTTTGCGCCTACGCGCGGGTAGGGTATTTACCGCTACCGCTCTAGTGGGTCAAGATCTGATTTGACATAACTAAGAGGGTTATCGCGGTGTAAGTGGTTTACGACCCCGCGATCCGCCCTTTGCTTTTTTGCGCCGCGATGGCCCCGTATAAATGCGTATCGCGCCGTCGCATGAAGAAAGGGCGCTTACGCCGCGATGACCACGTGTACTAAAAACCGTGCGAGTGATTTTGGTCTTGTTCCTTGATTACACCCCATAACTTGTCCCACACCTACCGCCCCGCAAAGATAACGCTATGAATGCGCGGAAAGGTCAGGCTGTCACGACGTTGATTCCGTCGACGTGCAGCCAGGGGAGCGTGGCGTACCCGAAGCGGCAGCGCTCCGCCGAAATCCCTTTGATGTCGAACAGCATTTTTCGTACGTTCCCCGCGATCATCGTTTCTTTGAGGGCATATAGGATTTTTCCATCCTCTATGTAGTAACTGTTTTTCGCAACCCCGGAAAAATCGCCGTTCGGGGCCGGCGCTCCGCCGGAGAATCGCCCTAACAGAACGCCTTTCTTGATCCCCTTGATCATATCGTCCTTTTGGGTCATCCCGGGCGCCACCGACAAGTTCCTCCCGACCGTCTCGGACCTGGCAAAACCCGTTTTTCTCGCGCCATAGAGACTGAGGAGATAGGTATTTAAAACACCGTTTTCGATGATGGCTTGGTTTTTCGCCAAGTACCCGTTCTCTGTGAAAAAAGACTTGTCCGGCATCCCATCGCCGACCGGATTCGCGAGGAGGGTCAAGGAAGGGTGGGCGACCGGGCGGTGGAGTTTGTTGGCGAAGATCGATATGCCGGTGTGTATGGGGCGGTCTTTTAAGTTCGCGACGATCACTTCCAAGATGTCGGCGAGACAATCGGGCGTGAAGACGACGTCGCCGACAAAATTCGCTGGGATGCTCCTTGGGTCGAGCTGTTGTTCGCTTTGTCTCATCAACTCGGAGATTGATCCCGCGTCGTAGAACTCTTGATTCAGCTCTTCTTGTAGCAGACCAGTATAGTTGAAAGAGGAACGCGCCTTTTCTTTCACCGCGATAAAAACAACCCCAAAATTATAAAACGCGGTTTTCGCGTAGTTGTCCAATCCGTTGGAGTTCATATGGAAATGTTCTTTGAGCAAGAACTCCGCTGCCCCTTCCTCGAGATTGACATAGGGCGTTTCTTTCCTGGCATATTGGATGAAGGCGTCCAGTTTCCCGTAGAGCCTTTCGAAATCGCAAGCCTCCGGTCCAGTTTGAAACCGCTGGGCGGGCTGATATTCCGCGATCGCGTTCGCCTCATCCTCTTGGGAGCCTTTCGCCGTTTCCACCACTTCCAACACCGCTTTTTCGACTTGGGTGTCCTCTATCTGGTTAATCCGTTTCACGCTCTTTTTATACCCGCTGAACGCGACGAGCTCTAGGGCGATATCTTGTGTCGTCCGATACAGGCTCATCACGTTGTTCGCCAGATTCAACTCCTGTTTGTTCGACAGCGCCAACTTCACTTCCGCCTGCGTGGCGCCCGCTTTCTTCAACAACCACAAGGCTTGTTCTACGAGGGCTTTCGATACGACGCGTTCCATTATTCTCTCCCCCCTATCAGCATTTTACACTTTATGGCCGGAGACCCGGTCGATACGATCATAGGCTGCTTTTTCCCACAATAGCCCGAATTCTCCCACGCCATCTCCGAAGAAAGCATAGTGATCGTTTTGAGCATATCGAAAGCGACGCCCGAAACCGTGAAATCCCTGAGCGCGCGTCCGAGCTTTCCGTTTTTTATCTCGTAGGCCTGAACGATACCGAACATAAATTCGCTGGTCGAATCAGCCTGACCGTTCATCGTCTTCATCAGGTAATACCCCTCGTCGACGGAGGCGATCATCTCTTCCAACGAGCTGTTTCCGGGTAATATGGCGGTGTTCCGCATTCTGATCAACGGTTCGTCCGAAAATTCGAATCCCCTCGCGTTTCCCGTCGGGGCGCATCCGAACTCGTGGGCCGATTCCAGATTGTGCATATACCCCCTGAGCACGCCCTGGTCGATCAAAACCGCGTCGATAGCTTCGGTGCCTTCGTCATCGGTGAACACCGGGACACGTAGCAGTTCCCCCTTGTAATGATGGGCGAAGTCCACCATCGTCACGATATCCGAGGCGACTTTCTCATTCAGGAAGTCTCTGGCGATCGAGCCATTTTTCACAAGGTCGGCTTCCACCGTATGCCCGATCGCTTCGTGCGCCAGTATCCCGCCAACGTAAGGAGATAACACCACATCTTGGAATCCCGGTTTCGGGTAGTCCCCCTCCGCCTTTTTTCTTAGGTGTTCGTACAACTCATCGATCCTGCGGTGGATACCGCAGAGGTCGTCGAACTGCTCTTCAAAGTAGCCGAATCCGCCGAATACCTCCGTATTCTCGATGGAATCGCCGTTTTTGTCGCGGGTCAGCGTCACGTAAATATGGGCTCGAGGGTAGGAGGAGAAGGCTTCCGAGCCAAAAGAGGTGATCCAGCGTTTCTCTATCTGCTGACTTCGGGTAACGAGCGCCCTAGACTTCAAATCCGGGTATTTTTTTGCGATATACGCGTCTATCGCTAAAAGCCGGTCGAGATTCTCCTTTTTTGAGAAGGGCTCCTTCACGCGCTTTGGAGAGAAGGAAGACCGTGAGGGAATCGCCTCAAGAGGCGGCTTATCGGTCTTAGAAAGGCTTTGGAAAGCCTTCGCGTTCGCGGTCGCGGCGCGCACCACCTCTCCGACCGAGTCGTGATCGATCACCGGAGTCGACGCGAATCCCCACACCCCCTTGTGGTAAACCCTCGCGCTGACGCCAGCGCTGGAGTTTTCTATGTTTTGCTCGACTTTTCCGTTAATGATCGAGAAAGAGGATTGCGTGCTTTCCTGGACACGCATTTCCGTGTGACTACGAAACAGATCCCGGTATGCTGTCAAATCGATATCTTTCATATAAGCCCCCTTTTCCGGTTTCGTTCGACGGAATTTTATAG
>MWEM01000068.1 GCA_002071085.1 Thermotogota bacterium ADurb.Bin062
TGTGATGGACACTCACACACATAAATCGAGAGCGGTACATCTCTGACTCCACGGCGCCTTCTCTTGACCCTACGTCCGGCATGTGTTATGCTCTCTCCGTGCTCTCCGTGCTCTCTGTGCGAACCCCTTTTTTCTTTTAACCATGCCAACTTAAAAGTTGGGGTTCCCAGTGGCGTACTCAGAAAGACATGCCGAACTAAAGTTCGGCGTTCCCAAGGCGCTCCGGCGGCGTTCCCAGTGGCGTTCCCAGAAAGACGTGCCGAACAAAATTCTGGCGCTTCCAGGGTCTACCCCCCCGTGATCTCCTTCTGCGCTTTCTGGCTGAAAGAGGCGAGTAGAAGGCGATAGGACTCGTCGATCATATCTTTCAGAACCGCGTCTGGAACGTTGCCTCGAAGGTTGATCGAGTTCCAGTGGACTTTATTCATATAATACCCGGGAGCGATATCGGCGTAGGTTTCTCGCAACGCTATTCCGCGCATAGGTTCGAGTTTTAGTGTGATGATGGGTTGTTTCTCTTTGTTTTCGCCCACCATCGCGTACATTTTCCCACGCAGCATATACCTCGTGGCCTCCCATTCCTCTTTGAAGTCTTTGGTCGTTCCCAGTTTGGAAAGGCAATATTCATCGAGCCAAGCGTACTTCATCGTAACCTCCCTGTGTTGCCCTTATTTTCATATCTTCGGGTCAGCGATGTCTCGCAACCCGTCTCCCAACAAAGTAAAGGCGAGGACGGCCCACGCGATCATAATCCCCGGGAAGACCGAGAGCCAAGGCGCCCGGGTCAGGAACCGCTGGGATTCCATTAAAAGACGCCCCCAACTGGGGAAGGGCGGTTGCGATCCGAGGCCCAAATAACTCAATCCCGATTCGGATAAGATCGTATAGGCGAAGCTCGAACTGGTCAAAACGGTGAGCGGGGCCAGGATGCTCGGCAAGTAATAGAACAAAATCTGCCGTGGGTAGGAAACGCCCATCGCTCGCGCAGCCACTGCGAAGTTTTTTATTCTTACTTGTCTGACGGAGTTTCTGACCTCTCTGGCAAAGATCGGGATTCTGGCGATTCCGATGGCTATGGTCGCGTTCTTCACGTCCGAACCCAAAACAGAGATGAGGGCGATGGCGAAAAGAATGGCGGGAAAAGCGTACAGTCCATCCATGAGGCGCATAATGATCTCATCCACCCACTTGGAAGAGAGGCCTGCGAGAAGTCCGAGCAGCAACCCGAAGCCCAATGAAATCGAGGTGGAGACCAACCCCACCAAAAGGGCAGTTTGACTGCCGACCATACACCGGCTGAAGGTGTCCCTCCCGAAATCATCGGTTCCGAAAGGGTGGTTCCAAGAAGGTGGTTGGAAACTTGCCTTCGGATTCATCTTGTAGGGGTCGTGAGGTGTAAAGAGAAGGCTCGTCGCCGTCAAGAGGCACAAGGAGAAAAGGAGAAGGAAGCCCACGATGAAACCGTGATGGCGACGGATTTTTCTGAACGTGCGGCGAAGCTCCTCCGAACTATCGAACGCTTCCGTTCTTTTCTTTTCGCTTTTTTTCATAACGACACTCTTGGGTCCAGTAGCATATGTACGAAATCCGTCACGATGTTGATGAGGACGGTCATTGTGGCTATCCAGAGCACGACCCCTTGCACCACGGGAAGGTCACGACGTTGGACCGCCAACAGCAAGAGACGCCCGATGCCTGGAATAGAGAAGACGTTTTCGATAACGATCGTCCCTGCGAGGATCGAGGAGATTTGAAGGCCGAATAGGGTGACGATCGGGCCCAGCGCATTCTTCAGGATATGCTTGTAGACGATCTTTCTCTCTGGGACTCCTTTGCTTTTCGCCGTACGGACGAAGTCTTCGCGCGCATTTTCCAGAAGGGAAGAGCGCACCATACGCATCATTATCGAGATCGCAACGAGAGAGACCGATAGAGAAGGTAGAAAAATCGTTCGCAACCAAGAGAAAAAACCGGTTCGAAGGGGCGCATACTGTCCAAAAGGGAACCATTCGAGTTTCAAGGTGAAGGCAAAGAGCAACAGGATCCCCATCCAAAACGAGGGGATGACGATGCCGAGTTGAGAACCCAACGTGAGCGCGTAATCGAGCCAACGATTGTGGCGCTTAAAGGCCAAGATGCCGAAGAACAGGGAGAGGACGAGGGTCAGCGCGCTACCGACGATCGTAATCGACAATGTGGGCGGGAGGGATTCCACGATCACTTGCGTTACGGGTTTTCGGTAGGTTATCGAACGGCCGAAATCACCGGAGGCGAGATCAGCGATCCAATGACCGAATCGAAGGATAGCGGGCGCTTCCAGATTCAACTCTTTTCTCAATGCGGACAAAACCTCAGAGTCGGCGTCCAATCCAAGCATCACGAGAGCGGGGTCTCCAGGGAGTAGGTTGAAGATGAAAAAAGTGAGCAAAGCGACCGCGAGTATTGTGATGAACCCGGTGATCAATCGTTTTCCGAAAAGGACAAGAAGCACGGCGCACCCAATGCGAGAGCGGTAGGCCGCTCAGGGAACGACGATCTCTTCGAACGAAAAGTTCTGATTGGTGTAGATACAAATCTCGCTGGCGATTTGTAGAGACCGCTCGACGATTTCCTTCGCGTCGAGGTCGGTGTTTCGATATAACGCTTTTGCGGAGGCCAACGCGAAGCCCGCTCCCGAACCTATGGCGACGAGCTCTTCATCCGGTTGGATGACCTCTCCGTTTCCGGAGATCACCAGGATTGTTTCGCCATCTGCTACGATCAGAAAGGCTTCCAAGTGACGGAGTATCCGGTCTGTTCGCCACTCTTTGGCCAGTTCGACGGCCGCTCGCTGGAGCTGCTGGGAATGCTTTTTATACTTTTCCTCGAACTTTTCAAAAAGGGTGAACGAATCGGCGACAGAACCCGCAAAACCGGCTATGACTTTGCCGTCCCCGAGTTTTCTTACCTTCCGGGCTTTCGCCTTCAAGACGCTCTGTCCCAAGGTCACTTGTCCGTCGCTTCCGATAACGGTTCTTTTGCCCCGATGAACGACTAAGACGGTCGTTCCGATCATAGCTTCCATAGTTTATCTCCTTTTTCTGGACTCTTCACAATAGATTTTATCAAATTTCGTGCCCAATCGGCAAATTCGGTGTGGGTATAATAGCAAGGTGCAGTAAAAAAGTAAAGAGATGGAGGGGGAAATTACTCTTGTGGGAAGCGCAGTAGAGCTCATTTGCCCCTTCAAGGGGAGTAAGGTAGTGTTTTTTTCGACCCCGCGATACGTACTTTGTTTTTTTAAGCTTAGCGATGAGCCAGTAAAAAAGCGTATCGCGCCGTCGTGAAAAGAAGGGGCGCTTACGCCGCGATGCCCGCGATGTCCCGATGCCTGTGTGGGGGTATCGCGCCGTCGCGAAAAGAAGGGGCGCTTACGCCGCGATGCCCGCGATGTCCCGATGCCTGTGTGGGGGTATCGCACGGTCGCAAAAAGAAAAGGCGCTTACGCCGCGATGCCCGCGATGTTGCGATGCCTGTGTGGGGGTATCGCGCCGTCGCGAAAAAAGAAGCGCTTACGCCGCGATGCCCGTGCTGTCCGTGTGGGGGTATCGCGCCGTCGCGAAAAGAAGGGGCGCTTACGCCGCGATGCGCCCTTTACCTTTCTACAACGCGATAACTACATAGACAAAAAATCTTGCGTTCGATTCTGGCCCTGCTTATCGATTACTCTTCATAACTCGACTCCACGCGAATTTATGAGGGTACCGAGCGGATGAGCGGGAGGAAGCGAATCGTCTTCCGTTCCTTGAGAAGGTGAGCGATGGAAGGCGGCTGAAAATAATGATAGATATTAAAAAAGGGCGGTATCCCGCCCTTATTCTATATGGCTTTCTGAAGCACCTGCACTCCTATTACCGGTTTCTTTCGGGCTTTCTTGACTTTCAGTTTGGCCTCTTTTCTGTTGTTCGCTTCGATGGTGTACGATTTAATCCGGCCTTCTTCGTTGACCTCTACTTTAAATAGCATCTCCATCAGCCTCCCTCGGTTTCATAATGAAATTCATAAGAAAAAGTGTGCTATAATTTCTTGGCTCTCACCATTATTATTGACGGATTTTCGGTAGATGTTTTTTTGAGATGCGAGTTCGGTTTTCAAAGAGCGCCTAGTGTCCCTCTATTATACCAAAAAGGCGCTCGAAATAAAAACGCGTTTGGTTTTTTCACTGAGGGCCGGATAGGCAGAAGCACCCTGTCAAAGTAGGGTCTTTGGAATCGGAAATGCCACCAGAAGTACTGTGCGGAATAACGTTTTCATAGAGAATAACTCGAAGGCGCTTTTTCGTCTAAGAGAGGATAAATGCTAGAGAAAAAAGGAGGAATGACGATGCTCAACCCGAAAATGGAAATGGAACTGAATAAACAGATCAACGAGGAACTCTACTCGGCGTACCTCTATCAATCGATGGCGGCCTACTTCGCGGCAAACAATCTCAATGGATTCGCCAAATGGATGGACGTCCAGGCTGCCGAAGAGGTGAACCATGCGAGGAAGTTTTACCATTTCATCATCGATAGAATGGGAAGGGTCGTTCTCGAAGCGATCGAGAAACCACCTCTCGAGTGGGATAGCCCCCTTGCCGCGATGGAAGCAGCGCTCAAGCATGAACAGCACGTCACCGGTCGAATCCACTTTTTAGTCGACCTTGCCAGAGAGGTTAAGGACAAAGCGACGGAGGTTATGCTCAACTGGTTTGTGATGGAACAAGTGGAAGAAGAAGCCTCCGTGGACGAGTACGTTCAAATGCTGAAGATGTTCGGCGGAAAACCCCAAGGCTTGATGATGATCAACCGCGAGATGGGGAAAAGAGAAGACGATTAGGCAAGAAACGCTTTTTTAAAGAAAAAACGCCCGACGACCGATCGGGCGTTTTTTATTTGTGGAATAGAGCGCTAGAAATGTTACAGCTTGACCCCAGCCATATCGGTGGTTTGGAATGGGGCCAAAGGGAACGGGATCGCCCGCTTTTCCTTATGTGAGCGGTAAATGCCTAAAATGATCTCGACGGCTTTTTTTCCTTCTTCACCGCTGATAGCTGGTTCACGGTTTTGCGCGATCGCTTCGTAGAAGTCTTGATATAGCGGGATATGCCCGGATCCGTACACACTTTCCGGATCCGGTAACGCGTTGAACGGGTGGCCGGACTCGCCGGGGAATTGCCAAGTCTGTATCTTGTTGACGGCCAGTCCCCCTAAAACGACTGTCCCGGTCTCTCCAAAGATCGAAAGGGTCTCTTCAAGGTTCCGCGGGTAAACGTTGGCGGTCCCCTCGAGGATGCCGACGCTCCCGTTTTTGAAGGAGATCAGCGCGGCGCCGAAGTCTTCGACCTCCAAGTAGGGGTGACGGTAGTTCCGAATGACCGCGCTGACTTGGTCTACTTCGCCCCCGAGGATCCACTGTAGCAAATCGATGTTGTGAGAGCATTGGTTCATCAACGTGCCCCCGTCAAAACGCCACGTACCGCGCCAGTTTGCCTGTTTGTAATAGGCCTCATCGCGATTCCACAGGATACGCGCGGTAGCGGTGAAGACACGCCCGAAGGCGTTTTCGCGAAGCTTCTTCACCACCTCTTGAACGGAAGGGTTAAAGCGGTTTTGAAAGCATACTCCTAATTTGACCGAGCGCGCTTTCGCTTCCGAAACCATCCCGTCCATCTCCGACACGCTGAGGGCCATCGGCTTTTCAACCAACGTGTGGACTTTGTTTTTCAAGCAGTCCATAGCGATGGTGTAGTGATTTCCGCTCTCCGTCGCGATGGCCGCCATCTCGATTCCGGTACTTAGCGTCTTTCGGTAGTCGGTGAAGACGACCGGTCGTTTGCCGGCGCGCGTCGCGTACGCATCCGCAACTCGCTCGGCGCGTTCGGGCTTCAGGTCGCATACGGCGATTAGGTCGAGCCGCTCACGGTTCGCTAGAAAGGCTTCGAGGTGCTTGTTTGACCCGATGCGTCCGCATCCGATCAATGCCGCTTGAATTCTCATCGCAGCGCCCCCTTTAGAGAACGAAAACGTGCGAGCGGTCCACGTCGAACGTTTTGAGTATGTTTTTCGTGTCGAAGACTAGGGATGCTTCTTCACAGACCATACGATAATCGACTCCTTTTTTATGTGCAGTGGTGATTAACACGGCATCCGCTTCTCGCACCCGATTTCGAAGGAGCGGCTCAGTTCGTTTGACTATACCTTCCCATTTGAAGGCCTCCACGTACGGATCCACGATCGTCACATCCGCTTTTGCTTGGTACAGCAATTCCAGAACTTTCAGCGCGGGTGATTCCCGCGTATCGTCTATGTCTCCTTTGTAAGCGATGCCGAGTAGGATGATCTTCGCCCCGTTCAGGCATTTCTTGGATTCGTTCAGCAACATCATCAGCCTTCTGAGGATGTATTGGGGCATCTCGTCGTTGATTTCGCTCGCGGCCTCGATCAATCGCGTGTGAGAGTCGTGCTTCCTCGCAATGTAGGTCAGATAGAAAGGATCGATAGGGATGCAATGCCCGCCGATGCCTGGGCCCGGGTAGAAGGGCATAAATCCGAAGGGTTTCGTCGCCGCGGCCTCGATGACCTCCCAAATGTCGATTCCCATTTTTTGCGCCAGGATCGTCATTTCGTTGATGAGCGCGATATTGACGTTTCGGAAGGTGTTTTCCAGAACCTTCGCCATCTCGGCTTCCTTCGGACTGGATACGGTGAAGACCGCGGCGTCGAGCACCTTCTCGTACAAGGATTTGGCCGTTTTCGTAGACATTGCGCCATACCCACCCACGATCTTTGGCGTGTTTTTCGTCTTGAAGCGCAAATTACCGGGATCCACGCGCTCCGGGCTGAAAGCGAGAAAAAAGTCTCTTCCGCAAACCATACCCGTCTCTTCCAGAATTGGCTTGATCACGTCCTCGGTCGTTCCCGGGTAGGATGTGGACTCCAAAACGACCAGTGTATCGCGACGTAACCGTTTCGAGATCTCTTTCGCCGAACGAATCACATAAGACAGGTCCGGTTGCTTGAAGGCGTCCAACGGAGTGGGCACACAGATCGCCATCACATCGCACTCTCGCAGGAGATCGAAGTCGGTCGTCGCCCGCAGCTTCTTGCTTTTCGCTAGGCGCTCCAAATCTTCGTCCACCACGTCACCGATGTAATTGTGACCTTCGTTGACCATCGCCACGCGCTTCTCTTGGATATCAAAGCCGATCACCGGGAATCCCGCTTTCGCCTTTTCCACGGCCAGCGGCAGGCCCACGTACCCTAACCCGATCACGCCGATAACGGCGGTTCGTCTTTCGATTTTTTCGATTAACATCCTTCATCCCCCTTTTGGGTTTCGGCTATATAAAAGGTTTGGTTTTTCAGTAATTGTTCTTCGGGCACATCTCCGAAATATCGAGCCGGAACCCCGAGGAAAACCTTACCCGCCGGCAGGTCTTTGGTGAGCACGCTCCCAGCCGCCAGCAAGCCGTCCTCTCCGATTGTCAGGCCAGGCAGCACCGTCGCGTTCGCGCCGACGCGGGCGCCTCGAAGGAGTGTGACCCCTTTGAAATGCTTCTTCCGCTCTTCGGTACGTCCCAGATAATTGTCGTTCGTGAACGTGACCTCCGGGGCGATAAAGCAATCGTCTTCTATACGGGAGAGCGCGGTGATGTAGGCGTTGGTTTCAATCTTGCATCGCGCGCCTACCCGTGTGCGGTTTTCGACGGTGACCCCTTTACCAATGATCGTCCGCCGGCCAATGGACACTTCTTCGCGGATCGAAGCCAAGTCGCCGACGAAGACCTGTTCGGCCAAAGTGGCGCCGAGGTAGATGATGCAGAGTGCGCCAATCACGCACCCCTCCTTAATCTGTAGGGGGTCGAAGGTTTTATCTGCTGTGATGGCGCTCAAGACCGCTTTGAAAGGGGATTTCCCGAGAACTGTCTGGTCGCTGATGATCACGTTGTCTCCGATTCGGGTTCCCCGATGAACGATTACATGATGGCCAAGGCGACAGTTTTGTCCTATCACGACTCCCTCTTCGATCACCGCGCCCTCGCCGATGATTGCGGAAGGGTGGATCGTTGCGTCTTTAGAAATCGACATCCGTATCACCGATTCGCGCTTTTGGGATGTTGGGCAAAAAAGGCGCTCACGCGTTCGACCACGTATTCGATCTCTTCCTCGGTCAGTTCCGGGAACATCGGGAGGGCCAACGACCGTAGGGCCGTCCGCTCCGAGACGGGTAAGTCGCCGGGCCGCCCTCCTAGGTCCGCAAAACACTTTTGTAGGTGTAAAGGCAAGGGGTAGTAGATGGACGTGCCGATACCGTTTTGCTCGAGAAAGGCCTTGAGCGCGTCTCTTTCGTTGCCCTTCAGAAGGACGACGTATTGGTGAAAGATATGCCGGCGATCGGTATAAACCTGAGGGAGAACGAGACGTTCCGAGGGCGCCTCTTTCGATGAGAGGAGCCGATTGTAGAGGGCGGCGATCGCAATGCGCTTTTCGGTCCATTCGCCGAGCCGGCGGGTTTTGATCCGCAAGATGGCCGCCTGAACTTCGTCCAAACGGGAGTTCACCCCAACGACATCGTGATAGTAGCGCTCCCTGGAGCCATGAACCCGGAAAGACCTGCAGAACTCTGCCAATTCCGGGTCAGAGGATACGATCATTCCCGCGTCTCCGAAGGCGCCCAGGTTTTTCGTTGGGAAGAAAGACAGGGTACCGAGGTCTCCTACCGTTCCAGAATAGCGGAGCCCTCCAGTTTTGTCTGTCCAGGTCGATCCGATCGATTGCGCGATATCCTCGACCACACGAATGCCGAAAGTGGATTTGATCGATGCCAACCGGTCGAGGTCGCAGGTTTGACCGAAGAGGTGCACCGGTATGAAGGCTTTCACGCGATGCCGTTCGGGATGCGTCTGGAGCAGTCGCTCCACCTGGTCGAGGTCGACGTTCATCGTGATCGGGTCGATATCGGCGAAAAGCGGGCGCGCACCGTTTCTAACGATCGCCGAAACCGTGGCGAAAAAGGTGTAGGGCGTGGTGATCACGTAGTCTCCTTCACCGATGTTGAGGGCTTTCAGCGCGATGTACAACGCGTCGGAACCGTTCGCGACACCGATGGCTTCTTTGGCCCCTAATAGGACAGCGATCTCTCTTTCAAAGGCGACCACCTCTTCCGATAATATGAGTTGTCCAGAAGAGAAGACCCGATCGAGTGTCGACAGGATCTCGGTCCTCAACTGCGCATACTGCCGGGTTAAGTCGAACAAAGGAACACGCATAGTTCACCTCTGTTTTTATGCCTCCGGTTGGGAAAGCTGGTCGCTGATAGCCAGCGAAACCTTCCCGTCGTCGGCTATTTTAAAGATCAAAATAGACTTCAATTGCAGGGAAGAGGCCTTGGCGGTGATTCTTTTAGCGTGGCGAAAAGAGGCGATGATGACGCCATCGTATTCCATCTGGAGAACCTCTTCCGGCGCGTAGACACGCAATCCGCGGAAGGTGTCGTGTTGTTTGATCGAAGAATCGTCGATAAAACCGACGAGCTCGAACCCTTCGGTTTTGAGGGCGTCGACGAGAATCCCGCCGATAATCCCCGCCCCATACAGCAGCAACCGCCGATAATGGGTCTTCTCCAAATAGTCGAAGACATCCCTGAATATCCCCCGAGATTCAGAATACAACTTGGCGACTTCGGACAAAAAGGCGATCGTCAGGTATTGGAGCCGGTATTTCCCGTTTTCGGACAAGACATACCGCATATTCCGCCGGTTCTCTCCCTCTTTGATCAACAGGCCCTCATCCTCGAACTCCTTGAGGTACCGATTGACCATGCTGGGGACAACGCCAACGCTTCGAGCCAAGGCTTCTTGGGAGAGGGAAGGATTTTGCGTCAGCAGGCGAAGGACGGTCATCTCCCTCAGGTTAGGCGAAGGATTCAAAAACGAATAGGCATCGATATCCACGAAAGTCCCCCCTCAATTATTCACACAGTGAATGAATTATATCATATATCGAAAATCAAAATCAAGGCGTGCGGGAAAATTAATCGGGTGACATAACTATTAGGTTCATCGCGGCGTAAGCGCTTCTTCTTTATGCGACGGCGCGATACGCTTGGGAACGCCAACTTTTAGTACGTCCAGGTAAGGCGGAAATGTTGAGCAGGAAGGAAAGCAAGCCTGCCGGGGAAAAAGTCAGAACCCCGTAGCTTGGACAGCAGGCAGGGAGGAAACGAACTGTTCTGGAGTCTGTTGACAAAGCCACTGTAAGGGTGGTGAGCGAGTAACCGGGCCGTAACAACAGTGAACGCAGAGTAGCCTCGAAAGGCGTGGATCCGGAAGTCGAGCTGTTTGAAAGTCGGCGAAGACAGCAGGAAGTCCTGAAAACTGACTGAGACGGGACTTTCTTCCGGCGGGGTGTAAGCGGCAGCACGGTTACAAGGACATTTCAGGCAACTGGAGAGGCCCTCCTCGCCCGAACGGGTGTCAACACCGATCGGAAATGTGAGAAAACACCGATCAAAAAGTGATGTTTGTTTTGTCATAATTTCGGAACCTC
>MWEM01000069.1 GCA_002071085.1 Thermotogota bacterium ADurb.Bin062
TGATTTTCTCAATTTTCCCGAACAACTCCGAAAGCAAAAAGAGTGGTATGGCGCTTATAGTCCTGAAATCGCGCCATACACGGAAAAGGACTTCCCGGCAAAGCTCGAGGAAGACGTTGGCAAAGAGTTGCTAAAGATCGTGGACCCGTTTCAGTATATCCCGACGTTGACGACTCCCAAGATCTGCGTGGTGGGTACAAACGATCCTTATTGGCACTTGTTCAGCTGGCAACACTATTTTCCGGAGCTGTCGGGATACAAGCAGATGCTGTACATCCCGAACAAGGGTCACGGAGTAGAACTCTTACGGCCGATTCTGGCGATTCTCGCGTTGATCGATCACGTGTGTTGTGGTACCCAGTTGCCCGAATACCAATGGAAGGTAGACGATCGACAGATCGTCGTCGAGTGGGCGTCACAACAAGACTACACGGTTCTTGCCGCTTACCTTTGGACGGCCCGTTCTTCCACGATGGATTTTCGCAGGGCGAAATGGGCAATCTCTCCGTTACCGATTCCTGAAAACCAGGCTTTGGCGCAAATCGCAGAATTCGAACTCGAGAACGTAAGCGCCTTCGTCGAACTACTTTTCGAAACTCACGAGGCAGGAAAGGCGGCAAAAAGAAGGTTGTACCTTTCCACGCCTGTATTTCTGTTTCCTAAGGACAGCGAAAGAAGTGGCGGAATAGAGATCCCACGGCCATAGACACCCTCCGGTTTTGAGCTGAAACTGTGATCATTTTATACCTCAGTGGTGTGTAGCCAGATCACGTCTAGAATGTTGAAGCTCAGTGTGGGTATAATATCGAGGCACAACAAAAAAATAAGAGGAGGAGGTCCGCCTTTTGTTCTTTTACGCCGCGATGCAAGTTATCTCTGTGCGCGATCCAGCTTTTTTCTCTCTAAAAATGACATGCCAACTTAAAAGTAGGCGTTCCCAGGACGGATCGCGAGACTTCGTGGACTTCCGAAGTCAGCCCGCTGGTTACCCCGCGATAACCCGCGAAGTTTGGCGTTCCCAGAGAGACAGGCCGACTGGAAGTCGGCCCCACGAAGAGAAGGGGCGCATACGCCGCAATGACTACGTGGACTAAAAACCGTGCGATTGATTCTGGCCTTGTTTCTTGGTCACACCTCATAACTTGACACACACTGAAGCGACCCTTTAACGCTTCAGGGTTTGTGGGAGTTGGGGAATTTCCTTTTTCAAACTGGCCTCGGTTGACTCCCGATAGTAAATACGGTATAATATAAATGTCAGACGTCCGACGACCGATGGGAAAAGAGGGGAATCTCAATTGGAAGCGATAAAAAAAATCGAGGGAAAGCGTGGCACGGTTATCGACGAAGCGTGGATGGAGCTCAGAGAGATGATCCTTTCGGGGATGCTCGCGCAAGGAGAAAGGCTGCCCTCTGAGACCGATCTGGCCCACGAGATGGGTATCAGCCGAAACTCTTTGAGAGAAGCCATAGGTATGCTCGAACGCGAAGGTTTGCTTCTCAAAAAACAAGGTGTGGGTACCTTCGTCACCAGCGTGACGCCGATCATCCGCGGAGGGATTGAAAGACTGACCGGCATTATGGATTTTGTGAAAGCCAACGGGTATGAAGCGCAAAGCCGTTTGATATCCTTTAGCGCCTCCGTTGCAAATCCCACGGTCTCAACTCTTCTAAACCTGTCTCCGGGCCAGGTCGTTTACAACCTGACGACGATCAAATTGGCTTCAGAGGTTCCCGTGGCGCTGTGTATCGATTATATCCCGGAATCGATCTTTAAGACGCCGGTGAAGCCCGAACGCCTTCAGTATTCGCTCTTTGAGGGGTTGGAGAAAGAATACGGCATCGAAATCTTTTACGCGGAAGCCGAGATCATCCCGGTTATTTCGGATCGGGACATCGCCTCCAAATTACAGATTCCCGAAGGCGAAGCCGTTCTCTTGCTTTCACAGATTCACTTCGGAAAAAACAACAGAAAAATCCTTTACTCCAAAAGTTACTTCCCAACGGGTAAGTTTACCTTTAGATTGATCAGAAAACGATAGGGAGCGGTAGGGTCCGAAAATCAACCGAATCATAGGAGGTGTAGCTGTTGAGGAAAGCGTTTTTGTTGGGGTTGTTCTTGTTGGCAACCTTATTGTCGGCCGCGACTCTCGAGGTGCTATGGATGGGATGGCCGAAAGACCAGGTGATGCCGCTGATCGAGGAGTTCCAGAAGCAGAATCCGGGGGTAGAGATCGACATTCAGCTCGTTCCTTTCGGGCAGTTGTTTCAGACGATAGAAGTCCGATTGTCATCCGGCGGCGGGACACCGGATGTGTACATCGTAGATGGTCCCAATACCGCCTCGTATGCCGCAAGAGGTTATCTCCTTCCGCTAGACGACTTTTTTTCCACGCAAGAGAAGGCGGCGTGGTTCCCTTCTTCTATAGTCGCCGGCAGTTATCGCGGTAAATTCTATTCCGTGCCATACGGCACGTCCTCGGCCGGACTATTCTTCAACAAAGAGATCTTTGAAAAGTACGGGGTTCCCCTGCCCGAAGAGAGTCTCGACGCTAGAATGACCTGGGATGAAGTCGCCGAGTTGGCCAAACGATTGACCATCGATACCGATAACGATGGCAGACCAGATATCTGGGGGATTGTGATCGAGCAAATCGATAGGCCCTATCTCTTGTTTCCACTCGCCCAATCCTTAGGCGCTCAGGTGTTGTCTCCGGACGGACTGACCGCCACCGGGTATATCACGTCCGAGAAGTTCGTCGAGGCCGCGACCTTCTATTGGAAACTGTTTAACGAGTGGAAGGTGGCCCCCCAGGGTGTCAATGACTCCGCGATTGCGCGGGAGTATTTCGGTACGGGCAAAGCGGCGATGTTGTTAGGCAACGAATGGAATATCGTCAGATTGCTCAAATATCCCGAAATCCGATTCGGGTTGTCGCCATTCCCGATCTTTCCGGGAGGAACGGCGGTGACGCCAACCGGGAGCTGGCACGTTGGGATCAACTCCAAAACGAAGAAGCAAGAGCTCGCGTTGAAGTTCGTCAAATACATAACAGGAAAAGAAGCGGTCATTCAATGGTATCTCGCGAACGGCGTCGCCCCGGCGAGACCGGATGTCTACGAAGCCCTTCCAGAGATATTTATGCACCCGATGTGGCAGATGTTCTTGCAGGAGATGAAAACGACGGCGGTTACCCGTCCATTGACCCCAGGTTACTCACAATATGAATTGATCTTGAGGGAAGCCTTCAACTCCATACATTACGGTGCGCCCCCAAAGCAAGCGCTCGAAGACGCGGCGAAAAAAATCGATCGAGAACTCAGTAAGTATAAATAGACGCGGAAGACCTCGTAGTCTTCCTTGAATAAAACGGGGAATATATTACCAGAAAGGGCGAGAGTACGTCGCCCTTTCTTATCAGGGAAGATTCCTTCTATTTCGCCAAGGCCTGAGGTCGAACAGTGGGAGTTCGTCAGGCCGATCACCCGATAGGGGACCCGGGGGCAAGCGATGTTTCGAAGCAATAGAGCCGGATGGTTCTTCATTCTTCCTGCTTTCGTGTTTTTGGGACTTTTCAAAATCGTTCCGATAGGGGTTTCGGTCCTAGAAAGCCTGAGGCAGACGACCTACACCGGTCGGTCATATTTCGTCGGATTCGAAAACTATACCTACCTGTTTTTCGAAGACCCGACCTTCTGGAATTCGTTCTGGATCACCCTGATCTATTCGCTCGTCGTCAACCCGCTGATCATTCTTATCGCGCTGGTGATGGCGTTGCTCCTGAATGAAAACCGCTTTTTCACCAAGTTTTTTAGGACGGTATTTTTTTTGCCGACCGCTATCTCATTTGCGGTCGTATCGGTGATCTGGTCGGTTGTGCTCGACCCGCATTATGGTCTGGCGAACGGTTTTTTAACGTTGTTCGGGCTTCCGGCTCAGCCGTTTTTCGCGTCCACCGCTCAGGCCTTATGGTGTCTGGTGTTCCTGAACGTGTGGAGGAGCGCGGGGTATTGGATGATGTACTTTTTAGCCGGACTCCAGAATATTCCGGAAAGCCTTTATCAAGCGGCCGATATCGATGGCGCCTCCGCTTGGACGAAAACTCGGAAAATCACGTTGCCTTTGTTGTCTCGGACCTTCGCCTTCGTCCTGGTGGCCAACACCGCGTTCAATTTTCTCACCTTTGCCCCTGTGTATATCATCACGAAAGGAGGGCCCCGCGGTTCGACCAACCTTCTGATGTATGAATCCTATAAGAGCGCCTTCGTCAACCTGGATATGGGGCGAGCCAGCGCGATCACCACGATACTCTTGGGGATCATCCTGATCTTCAGCCTCTTCGAATTTAAGTGGACAAAGGCCGGTTTCGAATACTAAGGGGATCGTGATGATGAGACGGTATAAAAAACCCCTCGTTTTAGCCGCGGAATTTGTCTTGTTGACCGCGATCAGTCTGTTTTTCATCCTGCCGATACTCTGGATCGTCGCCTCAGCGCTGCGCCCTTCGGGACCCTTGTACACCTATGCGAACCCGTTGACTCTGCAGACGTTTTTTCCCACCACGGTCACCTTCGACAATTTCGTACACATCTTCAAAAACCTGCACTTCGGGAGAGCCTTGCTCAACAGCCTCCTGGTAGCTGTCGCAACTATCGCGATAAGTGTCCTCATCTGTTCTATGGCCGGTTTTGGACTGGCGAAGTTTGCCTTTCGAGGGAAGAACCTCTTCTTTTTCATCGTTTTGATCACTTTTATGGTCCCCTTCGAATCGATCGTGATTCCGCTCTTCGTTTTAGTCAAGCGACTGAACATCGACAACACGTACTTCGCGCTCATCTTGCCTGCCGCGGGGAACGGGTTAGCGATCTTTCTTTTCCGCCAGTTTTTTTCTGAGGTCCCGACGGAGATCCTAGAAGCCGCCCGAATCGATGGCGCCTCGTGGATCAGGATCTTTCGGAAGATCATCCTTCCATTGAGCATCCCAGCGATCGTGACCGTGATCGTTATGGTCTTTATGTTCCAATGGAATTCTCTGTTTTGGCCGTTGATCGCGACGCATTCGAGCCGGTTCGAGGTGGTGCAGGTGGCGATCACAGCGCACCGCTCTACCGAAGACACCAGCTGGGCGAACCTATTCAGCTCGGCGATCGCGGGAAGCCTGCCTCCGGTGATTCTGTTCTTTTTTTTGCAGAAGTACTTCGTCCGCGGTATATCAGGCACCGGACTGAAGGGATAGAACAAGGAGAGTGGAACCGATGCGTCAAACGAAAAACCATTTGCAGCTCAGTGTCGATAAGCTGCCTGAGACTGTCCTATTGCCAGGCGACCCGGGGAGGATTGCAGAGATCGCCGCCTGTTTGGATCACGTGCGCCAGGTGGGGGACCATCGCGGCTTTCTCACGATCGTCGGAGAGTATAAGGGAACGGAGATCGCTGCTTGCTCGAGTGGGATAGGCGGCCCGTCCGTCGAAATAGCGGTTGTGGAGTTGAAAAGATACGGAGTCCGCCGGGTTATTCGGGTCGGTACTTCAGGCGGGATCGGACAGGACGTTCTGCCGGGGCATCTGGTCGTATTAAGCGGATGCGTTCGGTATTCCGGGGCTGCGGACCTGTTCGTTCCGGTCAATTACCCCGCGGTTTCGGACTTCCGAACGGCGTTGTTGCTGGAAGAGAACGCCAAAAAAACCGGAGTTCCGGTTCATTTCGGCATCGGCCTTTCGCTCGACTCTTTCTACGCGACGAAAACCCACCTCATCCAAGAGAGATTTCCTTCGACGATCGAAGAAAATCTGGATTTTTGGAAAAAGGCGGGTGTCCTTCAGTCGGAGATGGAAGCGGCTACGCTGTTCCTCCTGTCTTCGTTGCTCCAGATACGAGCTGGAGCGATCTGCACGGTGGCTTCGAACCTATGCCAGAAAGTCTACCCTGATACTCCTCCGTCGAACGAAAAGGCCATCGTTGCCGCGTGCGAAACAGCCTATCAGTTGATGAACACGAATGGAAGGGAGTGAAGGTGATGGGGAACGGACGGTTAACGGGAAAGAACGCGATCATTTTCGGGGGTGGGGGAAGAATAGGCAGTGCGACAGCTCGGTGTTTTTTCGAACACGGAGCACACGTTCTTTTGATCGACCGGGACGAGGAGAAGGTACGCGCTTTAGCCAAAACTCTGGGGAATCCCAGTCGATGCCGGTATTGGGCGCAATCCATCGAAAACGATAGAGACGCGGAACGGCTATCGGATTGGATCGATACACAGGGGGTCGTACCCGATATATTGGTCAACTGTCCCGCCTATATATCGAGAGCGCCGTTCTTATCCTCGTCGATCGAAGAGTTCGATAAACAAATGCATACGAATGTGCGGCTGGTCTTGATCGTTTCGAGAGTGATCGCACAGAAGATGGCGAAAGCGAAAAAGGGGAAGATCATTAACCTGGCTTCGCTCGGGGGGGTCCGCCCGGAAAAGGCGCATCTGGGACATTGTGCCGCAAAAGCGGCGGTCATCGCGGCCTCAAAGGTTATGGCTTTAGAACTTGCCGAGTTCAATATTCAGGTCAACGTCGTGGCCCCGGGCCCGACGGAGACGATCCCTTTCTCCTCTCCCTTTTATGCCGCCCATCCGGAGATCCTCAAACGGATCGAAGAGACTACCCCACTAGGCAGAATAGGGCACCCCGAAGATCACACCGGCTTGCTTCTCTTTCTGGCCTCCGAGGAATCTGATTGGATCACCGGGCAAGTCATTCTTTCCGACGGGGGTTTAGCGTTGGCTTGAAGGAAACCCAGATGCTGGGACTTTCTTTGTCGACGAAACGCTCGGCGCTCAGCTTATAATCGGCCGATAGTGTTTGGCACTTCCTCTATTTATGGATTAGGCGCCGCAATTGAGTTGGAAAACCAGCCCATAAGCGGTTTTAGTAAACGTCCTTGCAAAGTGATAAGACTTAGGTTATAATTAGAAGCACGCGCCTGTGCTTTTTGCCTGAAAAAAATTCTAAGGAGGGATTTAAGTGAAGAAAGCGTTGTTGATTCTGGTACTGGTCGGTTTAATCGCGTTAACAGGGTTTTCAGCGACGAAGATTCAGTTCTGGCATGCGATGGGAGGCTGGCGCATCGATATGCTGAACGAGATGGCCCAGGACTTTATGAAACTGAATCCGGACATCGTGGTGGATGTTCAGTATACCGGGAGTTACGACGAAACCTTGAACAAGCTGGTAGCCGGAATCCAAGCGGGAACCGCGCCTCACGTCATCCAAAATTTCGAGATTGCTACCCAGAAGATGATAGACGGAGAAATCGCGGTTGTGATGCAAGATCTCATCGATAAAGACCCCACCTTCGACGTGGGGAAGTTCTTGCCGCAAGTCCTGAACTATTATCGAGTCAACGGGAAATTGTATTGTATGCCGTTCAACTCATCCAACCCCGTAATGTTCTATAACAAGACTTTATTCGAAAAAGCGGGACTAGACCCGAACAAACCTCCGAGAACCTTTTCCGAGCTTTATGAATACGCAAAAAAACTCACGGTAAAGGACGCTGCGGGCAATATCATCCAATCTGGAATCACGTGGAACTTGAATTCCTGGTTCTTCGAGGAATTTATGGCTGTACAAAATGCCCCGTTTGTGGATAACGACAACGGAAGAACGGGCCGAGCCACGAAGGCAGTCTTCAACAGACCGGAAGGGTTGGTATTCTTCAAACTGTGGAACGATTTGACGCAGAACGGGTATATGCTGAACACGAAGGCAGTGGATTGGACCGCGGCGAGACAGATGTTCCTGGCACAGAAAGTGGGGATGTTGATCACTTCTACGTCGGACGTCGCGCTGTTCACCGATTCCGAAGCGAACGGTTTCGTTACCGGAGCCGCGTTCCTACCCAAACCGGATAACAGTCCGGCGGGCGGGGTCGTCATCGGCGGAGGCGCTCTGTGGATCATCGGTGGTCATTCGAAGGCGGAAACCGACGCGGCTTGGAAGTTCGTCAAATTTTTGGCCGAAGAAGAACAACAGATCGTGTGGCATTTGGGAACCGGATACTTCCCTGTGGATAAGAATTCACTGGAGAACCTCATTAATTCCGGTTTTTATGCTGAAAACCCGAATCTCCTCACCTCGATCTTCCAGCTGCTTCTGTCTGTACAAACCTACAATACCAACGGCGCGGTGATCGGCGCGTTCCCAGAAATTCGGAACATCATCCAGAACTATGTGGAAAAAATGCTGAATAAAGAGCTCACGCCCGAGAAGGCGTTGGAATTAGCCGAGATCGATTCCACAAAAGCCATCCGAGAATACAACGAACTGTTCTGATTCCAGTATAACGATCAGGCGGATTAGATGTCGGGGACTGCCTTTTCAGCAGTCCCCGGTATTTTGGATAGAGGGGGAAAGTATGTTTAAGCGAAAACTCTTTCATAACGCCTATGGAAAAACGCTCCCGTATCTATTATTGATTCCGACATTTGCGGTCATCATTCTCTTCATTTATTGGCCTGCGGTTAGCTCGTTTCGCATGAGTTTATACAAGGTATCCCCTTTCGGTAACAAGACGATTTACACCGGATTGTCCAATTTCGAGAATCTCTTTAAAAACCCAGATTATGAAAAATCCGCTTGGTTCACTTTGTTCTACGTTTCCTTCACGGTTATCGCTACGATCTTCCTATCCTTCATTTTGGCGTTGCTCTTGAATCAGAAAGTGCCGGGTTCCAGATTTTATCGAACTTTGATCTTTTCACCCTACGCTGTTTCGCCGGCCATATCCGGGACGCTCTGGTCGTTTTTGCTCAACCCGGTTGTCGGGCACGTGAATTACTTTTTTATGAAGGCCTTCAACGTGCAAGTGCTGTGGTTGACGACAAAACCATACGCTCTCTACGCGTTGCTATTTTCGAGCATCTGGAAAGCCTTGCCCTTTAGCATCATCTTCTACATCGCCGCGCTGCAAAACGTGTCCGATGAATTGCTAGAATCCGCGACCATAGAGGGCGCCGGTACCCTCCGCAAGATCTGGAAAATACAGTTCCCGTTGGTGTCTCCGATCACTTTCTATTTGGTCATAATGAACATCATCTCCTCGATGTTCCAATCCTTCGCCATCATCGACGTAATGACCAAAGGCGGTCCGGGCGGTTATACGACGACGATGATGTATCGCCTTTTTTTGGATGCCTTCGCTTATCAGAAAACCGGACCGGCTTCCGCACAAAGCGTCGTGATGTTCTTGTTAATGGCCGGAGTCACGATCGTCTATTTTCTCTTTGGCGAGAGAAAAGTGCATTATGCATAAAATAATGACACAGAAAGCGGTTTGAGGTGTGCGATGAAAAGATCGGTCAGGAAACGTGTGAATCTAGTCAGTATCGAAATCGCCCTAATCGTCATAACATTCGTGATTTTTTTACCTATTTTACTCGGTATCACGATGAGCATCCAACCGCCAGAGAGCGTGTTTGCTTTCCCGCCAAAACTATTTCCCACTGGGTTTCATTGGCGCAACTACACTGAGGCTTTTCGAAAATTCCCTTTCGAGTATTTCTTGATGAATAGCTTGATCATCGGGCTCGCGACGACCTTGGGAAAGATTGTCACGGGGATCTTAGCCGGTTACGCCTTCGCCAACTTCCGTTTTTTTGGAAAGAGCTTTTCTTTCGCGTTTCTTTTCGCAACCTTGTTCTTGCCTGCCGAGACGATTATGATCGTCCCGTTGTTCGCCATTATGAAACAGTTCGGTTGGGTCAATACCTATTGGGCGTTGACCATCCCGTTTATGGCTTCGGCGACCAACACCTTCCTATTCAGACAACACTTCCGCTCGATGCCGAAAGAACTGGAGGACGCGGCGAAGATCGACGGCGCCGGATATATGACTTACTTCTTCAGGATACTCATCCCTCTCTCGAAAGCCATCATCGGAGGATCGGCGATCATCAATTTCGTGTACGCTTGGAATATGTATCTCTGGCCTCTGATCGTCAGTATGGAAGATAAGATGAAAACCGTGCAGATCGGGGTCAAAATGATGATCGACGCGGAGGCTTCCAACAATTGGGGGATCATTATGGCCGGCACGATGATCGCGTTGTTCCCGACCTTGCTCGTTTTCTTTTGTCTGCAAAGCGTGTTCGTGAAAAGTTTGGTCCGCTCAGGTGTAAAAGGCTAAGCCCTTTTCGTTGTAATATTTCCTATACATAAGCTTTTTCATAAGATACGCCAGCGTAGAACGGTCTTCATCCGTTCCGGCGGGGTTTTTCTTGGATCAGAAAGGTAGATTTCCCGATGGGTGCGCTCCCTTCGTACCAATCCGTGACTTTCACAGAACTCCGCCATTTTTGCGAAACTTCGGCTCTCCTCATCGTACGTGCCGATATGCATCATCTGAACGCAGCGTCCCTCTTCGTAGATTTCGAACTCGGCGTTTTCTATCGGCAGTTTGGGCTTTTTCTTCTTCGTCCTTTCCAAGATATCCTGCGCCAA
>MWEM01000070.1 GCA_002071085.1 Thermotogota bacterium ADurb.Bin062
TAGGGTTATCGCGGGGTAAGTGGTTTTTACGACCCCGCGATCCCCTCTATGTCTTTTTTTACACTGCGATGATGTTGGGGTATCGCGTCATCGCGAGAAGAAGAAGCGCTTACGCCGCGATGCCCGTGTAGGGTTATCGCGGGGTAAGTGGTTTTTACGACCCCGTGATCCCCTCTATGTCTTTTTTTTACACTGCGATGTTGTCGGGGTATCGCGCCGTCGCAAAAAGAAGGAGCGCTTACGCCGCGATGCTTTGCCTGGGAACTCCGAACTTCATTTCGGCAGGTGTTACTTGTTCTCTCTGCCCCTCCGTGTGAACCCTTGCCCTTGCTTAACATCAGCCGCGGTGCTATAATTTTCACTATCCTGAGCAATTCTACCGAGGTGACCGTGTCATGCGTATTAGAAGTGGAGTTGTCGTTGTCGTTTTGCTGCTGTCCTGTCTAATGTTCGCGACTGGCCTGCATTTTGATGAGGTATCGCGATTTCAGAAGAATGAACTCAAAATCCGTTTAAACTTCTCCATCCCTTACGAAGAAGCGAAAAACATCATCCAAGCCCATTATCCCACTCTCGCTACGGACGAAGAAATCATAGACTTCGTCAAAACGCGCCGGATACAACGCTTGGAAACCGAAGACGGGCTCTTCTTTTTCTCCGAATTCGAGGAGAATCTCTTCTATCGTGATCCGGAGTTGCGTTTACAGCACCCCGAATGGACCGAAAAAACAAAACCGGTGGTCGTATCCTTTTTGGAAGAGTATGTTTCCGAGACCCAGTTGACGAATGGCTTCAAACCGCGGTTAACGCCTTATTTCAAGCCGCGGACCATTGTGGTGGACTATGCGGTGTCGGTGCCGAAATCCGAGCTGCCGGATACGGGTTTTCTGAAACTCTGGATGCCCCTGCCGTTACTGAGCCCCTATCAAAACAACATATCCATCTTGGATGTCCAACCGGCTGAAGCGCTTTCGGGTTACCCCGTCGTGGATGGGGACCTCGCCTACCTCGTCTTGCTGTTTGACTTGGAAAGGGCGCCGGATCCGTTCGAGTTCCGCTACGCCTACGCCTACACCCGCTATCAACAGCATTTTGATGTCGCGGTAGACCGCATCGCCCCGTACGACACGGAATCCCCTCTGTACAAGACTTATACCAAATCTGCGGGGGGCGCCTTTTACGACGAACGGTTTCGAGAACTGGCGCTCACCATCGTCGGGGGCGAAACCAATCCCTACCGGCAGGCAAAACTTTTCTACGACTACATCATCGATCATATCGACTACAGTTTTATGGCCCACAGCTACTACGAAGCCGTCCAAATTCCCGAAAGCGTGGTCGTGTTTGAAAATGGATACGGCGATTGCGGCTCTCAATCGATGTTCTTTTCCGCGCTCTGTCGCTCTATTGGCATCCCGGCGCGGACGACCGGCGGTTTTCAACTGTTTGGGGATCAATTGGGCAGCCATTTCTGGGCGGAGTTCTACCTTCCGGAATACGGTTGGATACCGGTAGACACCTCTGCTGGCCAAATCGCCCTCCTGACCTCCGGTATCACCGAGGAACAACGGAGCGCGTTCAGGGATTACTTCTTCGGCAACTTGGACCCTTTGAGATTGACCGTACAAAACGATGTCGACCTCACGCCGGCTGTAAAACCCGAAGACGTGCAGTTCCTCTCGGTGGTTCTGCAACTGCCCTATGTCGATTGCGAACACGGAAACGAAGCCTTCGAAGTGTCTGAGCTCCTCTTGACCAGTGTTACCGAGCGTGTTCGGCTGATCTATTAGGTCTCGGCGAGAAAGCGCCTCGCCTTCGTGGCGCCGACTTCCCAATCGGCCTGTCTCACTGGGAACGCCAAACTTTAGTTTGGCATGGTTTGTGAAAATAGAAATGCAGCAGAGCGTATCGCGAAGGTATGAAAGTATCGCGGGGTCCCGTTGGTTACCCCGCGATAACCCACAAGGTCATCGCGGCGTATAAGGGGAAGGGCTGATCGCGGGGTAGTAAAAACCACTTACCCCGCAATCTTCTTAGTTATGTCATCCCGTAACTTGACCCACACAGCCTCACTGTTTCTTTCTTTCATATGTTATAATAGCGGATGCTAAAATATCTGTTTTCTGATCTCATTCAGTAAAGGAGAGGTCATAGCGATGAAAAAAATAATTGCGTCTCTATTTTTCATCTCGTTCTGCGTGTGCCTTTCTTTTTCTCAAGCGCCTGGATTGTTCAGAATCGGAACGGGCGGGTTGCAGGGAGTCTATTATCCCATAGGAAAGCTCATCGCTCAGGGGTTGACCGCGCGATTCTTAGGCCCCGACAAACCCGCAGGCATTCCCGAAACGCTCTTCGTCGCCCAAACATCCGGCGGGTCTATTTCCAACGTCCAGTCTCTGTTGTCGAAGGAAACCGAAGCGGGGCTGGTCCAAGCCGATGTCGCTTACTGGGCCTACACCCGTCAAGGCCCCTTTGAAGGGCTCGCCGAACCCGCGCCCGTACGCGCGATTGCCAGTCTCTATCCAGAAAAGATGCAAATCGTGGTTCGTAAAGACGCGCGTATCGAAACCTTCGATCAGTTAAAAGGAAAGACAATCTCTTTGGACGAAGCGGGCTCGGGCACGCTGGCCGTTCTACGCATCCTATTGGAAGCCCATCGGCTTTCCGAGAAGGATCTGAAACCGGTTTACCTTAAACCGGAGTTTACGGTCGACCGGTTAATGAGAAATGAATTGCAGGGATTTTGTATGATGGCGGGTGTACCTGCGCTCGCCATCGAACGGTTAACCTCCGTGGACTACTCTATCGTTCCCATCGATCCGACAGTTGCGGAGCGTATCCAAGGGCAACATCCCTATCTCTTTCCAGGGGTTATCCCGGCAGGGGTATACCAAGGCATCGGTCAAACGCCCACGATCGAAGTCTATGCTCTTTTAGTGGTCCACCAAGACCTCCCCGACGAGATGGCTTACGCCCTAACCGAAAGCCTCTGGTCAAAACAGGTCCTTTCGCTGCTCGAAACCGGACACGCCCAGGGCGCTTCCATTACGCTAGATACCGCGCTCGACGGTCTCTCCATTCCTCTTCATCCCGGCGCTTATCGCTTTTACGCAGAGCGGGGTATGGTATCGAAACAGGAACCCTGATGGGCGAAACCGCATCTTTTTTCTCACGGCTGTCCCAATGGATCGCCATTATTGCGGTGCTTTCGATCGTCGTATTTTCGGGGTGGTTCACCAACTCGACACTCCGAGCGGTCGAGCGGACGCTGCCAAACACGCTCTTAGAACAACTTCAGGAATTAACCGTCATCGTCGAGCAAGCGGCCGAAGCGGTGACCCTTGCCGAACGCGCTCGCTCGCAAGCTTCGGAGCCAACGGTTCGCGCGTTGAAAGCGCAGATCGAGGAGACGTATCAGGCGATCGTACGTATGCGCGAGTCTTTTGTGTTTGATAACCTCATCCAAGCCTCCTCTTTCCACGCCACACTGGCGCCGGCGCTCGTTGACGCGCGCGTTTGGATAGAAGAAGGCGTTGGGGGGATCCCGCCCGATAGCCCGATGGTCTTGCAAATCATCGTATCACGCTTGAGCAACGCGCTGGTTCAAGCGCAACAGTTGAATCAAGAGTCTTTTTCCGTTGCCCGAAACATTCTCGAAGAGCAAAAGGACAAGTTGGATACGTTTCTATTCAGCGCCAATGCCCTCTTCATATTAACTCTGTGCCTTTCGATCGGGGTCGGTTACCTGATCTTTCTGCAACAGCGTACACAGAAACGAGAGCAAGTCGCTTGGGCCGAACGCGCCCTAATAGAAAAACAATTGGAATACGAGGCCAAACACGACCATTTGACGGGGTTGCTCAACCGCCGCGCGATTATAGATATTTTGAACACGCTCCTTAATCCCGCGAAGGCGGTTCCGATGAGCATCACCATAGGCATGATAGACCTCGACCGATTCAAGGAGATCAACGACCGCTATGGTCATCAAATAGGCGACGATGTGCTGAAGCATTTCGTGGATGTCGTACAGCCGTGCTTGAGAGAAACGGACCTCTTTGCCCGTTTAGGAGGGGACGAGTTCCTCCTCGTGGTACCGAATCAAAAAGAAGGGGCGGAAACCACCGTCTTCCAGAGGGTGTGCGACGCCTTGAGGGCAAAGCCTTATCCTTCTGCGCTCGGCGATATTCCGATGCGGGCGAGCATCGGTATCGCGACGAGTCACGGAAGGATCGCGCTCGACGAACTTTTGACCCGCGCGGACAAAGCCCTCTATCACGCAAAGAACACCGGTAGAAACCGTATCATTCGGTTTTCGGAATGTCCGGTTCTGAAAGAGGAAAATATATTCCGGCATAATTCGATGGAAGGAAGGAGGATATTATGAAACCCTATCCGAAGGCAAAGAAAATTGATCAGGTGGAGACCCGTTTTGGAATTGAAATAGAGGATCCCTACCGTTGGATGGAAAAGGAAGACGACGAAGACCTTCGTCCGTGGCTTGACGCTCAAAAAGAGCTGACGCAGTCGTTCCTCGAGGAGGTGCCCGAAAGAGAGAGCATCCGGAAGCGTTTACGCGAGCTCTACAATTACCCGAAGTACAATACCTTTACTGTGGTCGGCAACAAGATCGTGTATGGATACAACGACGGATTGCAGAACCAATACGTTTATTACATCCAAGAAGGGATAGAGGGGAAGCCGGAAGTCCTCATCGATCCAAACCTGCTTTCCGAAGACGGGACGGTCGCGATCACGCTGAACGACCATTCCAAAGACAATCGGTATCTGGCCTATTTACAATCCGAAGCGGGATCCGATTGGGGAGTCCTGAAGGTGCTCGACCTTCAAGAACGCAAAACAATGTCCGATGAACTCCGTTGGGTCAAATTCCCGATGGCCGCTTGGTATCAAGACGGTTTTTTCTATTCCGCATACGACGCGCCCGAGCCGGGTAAAGAGCTGTCGGCTAAGAACGAGAACGCAAAGGTCTATTATCATCGTCTGGGTGAGCCGCAGAGCCAGGATCGACTGGTCTATTCCGATCCCTGCCACCCCTTGCGATACCACACCGCCTATGTGAGCGAAGATGAAAGGCATATCATCTTAATCTCTTCCGAAGGAACCTACGGCTGCGAGGTTAGAGTCAAAACCACCGATCCGGTGGATCAGACCTTCCGGCTCCTTTTCCCAGGTTTTGAGCACGACTACGACTATATCGGCTCCGAAGGTAACACGCTCTTTTTCCGGACCGACCACAACGCGCTAAATAAGAAAATCGTGAGCGTGGACGCGACGACTTTACAAATTCGCGATATGATACCGGAAGCGAAAGACCCTTTGGAGGGCGCTTGGAAAATAGGGACCCGGATCGTTACGCGATATTTAATAGACGTCGCATCTAGGGTGTTCATTCACGATCTTTCGGGCCGTCTCGAACGGGAGGTTCGGACCCCCGGCCTCGGGAGCGTCTACCTTTTTGATGGGGATAAAGGGATGGATCGCATCCTTTTCTCTTACAGCTCCTTCATCATCCCCACTGGCATATACACGGTGAACCTTTCCACCGGAGAAACGGAACCGTTCAAAGAATCAACGGTTCCTTTCGATCGCTCTCGGTTCGTGACCGAGCAAATCTTTTGCAAAAGCAAAGACGGTACCCTCGTTCCCGTTTTCATCACCCGAGGTGTAGACGGTGCTGGGGAGCGCCCGCGCCCCACGCTCTTGTACGCCTATGGCGGGTTTAACATCTCCTTAACTCCGGAGTTCAACCCTTCGGTCATCTACTGGCTCGAACAAGGAGGCCTGTACGCTTACGCTAATCTTCGTGGTGGAGGAGAGTACGGGGAGCAGTGGCATAAATCGGGAATGCTTCTTAACAAGCAAAACGTGTTCGATGATTTCATCGCTGTTGCCGAACACCTCATCGAACGCCGGTACACCTCATCGCGGCAGCTGGCCATTCAGGGGGGATCAAACGGGGGACTCCTTATGGGCGCGGTCACGAACCAGCGTCCCGATCTCTTCGCGGCAGTGATCGCGCAGGTCGGCGTGATGGACATGTTGCGCTATCATCGCTTCACCGTCGGTTGGGGTTGGGTGCCCGAATACGGCAGCCCCGACGAAGAGGAGCACTTTCATAACCTACGAGCGTACTCGCCGCTTCACAATATCGAGAAAAAAGACTATCCCGCGGTGTTAGTCATGACGGCCGATCACGATGATCGCGTGGTTCCCGCTCATTCTTTCAAATACCTCGCGACGCTGCAAGAGAAGAATACCAGCGACCGGCCGATCCTGTTACGCCTAGACCAAAAAGCCGGCCACGGTATGGGGAAACCGATCGAAAAGATCATCGAGGAGAACGTGGACAAGTTCGCCTTCATTGCGAGCCAGATACCTCCAAAAAGGGATAGGAGATAATCGACACCCGCTCAGAACAATCGGCGTTCTTTATATCAGATATCCTTGGGCGTCCAAACTCGTTGAGACGCGACGGGTCAGGGACGCCCGGGGATACGAGAATTTTCGATGTCGGAGAAGAGAAAGCGGATGACCGAGGGTATCAGCTTCGCCCACTCGGATTCGTGATGTATTCCACCCTCGACCAGGGTGAAACGCAGACGTTCGGGGTCGAGTTTTTGGGATAAAGCGGTATATAGCGCCCGATTCGCGCGCACATACTCATCTTCATCTCCCACTGCGGTTTCTCGAGTGCCGACCGAAAGGAAAAAACGCCGGACTCTCGACAGATCCGCTTTTTCCGTTGCCTGCAACACGTCCCTTTCCGAGAGGAAAAACGCCCCCGAAAGGCAGCCGAAACGGGAGAAGACCTCTCCCCTCGTCAAAGCGGCGTAATGGGTGACGACACCGCCCATCGAGGCGCCGGCCATCCCCGTGTATTCTGAGCCGGGGAGAGTCGGGTATTTTCGATCGATCACCGGTTTGATCTCCGAAACGATCGTGTCGAGATAGAGACCCCCTTTTCCGCCCACGGGCTTCGGTGTGTAAGACTCCAGCTCCGGATGCGAAATAGGAAAGCCCGAGTACTCTTCCAACCGTTCGGCGCCCTGCGCGCATTCGAGCCCCACCACGATCACGCGCGGTAAATCCGGAAAGTCCCGATAGGCTTCTATCAAACCCCACGAAACCCCGCTGAACGATTCTTCATCCGAAAACAGGTTGGACCCATCGTGCATATACAGGACCGGGAAACGTTCCCCCTCTTTCGCCCTCTTCGGGATACCCACATACAACCGCGCCTCTCGTTGCAGCCTCTTCAATTCGACGACCCTTTTCGTGTAGTCCACATGCTGCCTCCTCACCTACGGGATTACCCCGCGCTCCCGCTTTTCGCGAGATTATAACACGTGACACCCCAGGGGGGTGAAAAAGCGTGCGGGTCAAGTTATGGGGAACGCCAACTTTTCAGTTGGTATGTCTTGGTACAGAAAGGGCATCGCGGCGTAAGCGCTCCTTCTTTTCGCGACGGCGCGATACCCCGAACGCAGGCATCGCGGCGTAAGCGCCCCTTCTTTTTGCGACGGCGCGATACCTCGGTTTTCGTTCCAAAAACTAAAAAAAGGGTTCGCACAGAGGGCACAGAGAACACAGAGAAAAGATTGAGGATAACTCGTAGGGCCGACTTCCAGTCGGCCTTTCTCTGAGAACATCTGGGAACGCCAACTTTTTAAGTTGGCATGTCTTGGTACAGAAAGGGCATCGCGGCGTAAGTGCTTTTTCTTTTTGCGACGGCGCGATACCGAGGTTTTCGTTTGTTCCAAAGATTTAAAAAAGGGTTCGCACAGAGGGCACGGAGAACACGGAGGAAGACCGGGCAAGGGATAGGACTTCCCTGAAAAAAACATGCCGGACTAAAGTCCGGCGTTCCCAGGCGTTCAAAAGACCGGTTCGCACAGAGGGCGCGGAGAACACGGAGAAAAGATTGAGGATAACTCGTGGGGCTGACTTCCAGTCGATCTGCCTGTCTGGGAACATCTGGTATGGCCCTGGGAACGCCAACTTTTAAGTTGGCATGTCTTGAAAAAACAGGGTTCGCGCAGAAGGCACAGAGAACACAGAGGAAAAACCGGCAAGGGACAGGGTTTCCCTGGAAAAAAGACATGCCGGACTAAAGTCCGGCGTTCCCAGGCGCGATACGCTTTTGTATGCGCTGACCGGGAAGGCTTAAAACGCGAAAGGCGTATCGCGGGGTCCCGTTGGTTACCCCGCGATGAACCGCAAAGTCCGGCGTTCCCAGGCGTTCAAAAAGCCGGTTCGCGCAGAGAGCACAGAGAACACAGAGGAAAAACCGGCAAGGGGCAGGGTCTCCCGAAAAAAGAAAAGACATGCCAGACTAAAGTCCGGCGTTCCCAGAGGTTCACAAAAAACACGGTTCCCACAGAGGGAACGGAGAAAAACTGGTAAGGGACAAGCCGTTTTCAAAAAAAGGAGCCGCACAACCGTGCGGCTCTTCAAAGCCTACAATCGTTTTCTATGGAAAGATCACATTCATCTGCGCGCTCCCTGCGGTACCCGCCGTATTATTTAAGACTTGGACGGGGTGGCCGGTATTTGCAGGCGTGCGTATGCTTCCATTCGTATCAACCGAGAAATTGTCCTGTTGGTCTGCTTGAGGAGTCCAATCCTTACCATTCGTTGTAATTTTACCCAAAATTTCGCTAGAAATTTTATCGGCCGCAACCCACCAAATCCCGCCACCTTTCTGTGTTGCGTTATTCTCACTAATAACCGTTCCGTCTTCCGCGTTGAAGGTACCTGGTACAGCAGCCTCTTCAGCCACTCTGTCATCTTCGACGGACACACCACCACCATAGCCAGCGGAGTTCGAAGAGATGCTCGTCTCGTCTTTCGCTTCGAAAGTGCCGCCACGGACAGCCACGCCGCCGCCTTGGCCATTCCAATCGAAGGGTCCGGTCGCCCGGTTCAATTTGATGTCTGCGTTGGAAGCGATGAAGCTGCCGTTCCGCGAGACAAATACCCCACCGCCATAGGTATGCGAGCCATCCACAGTGTTTGAAGCGATCATTGTACCCGTGGCGTTGAATGTGCCGCCGTTCTTAAGGACAGCCACTCCACCGCCATTGGCCCATACGCCTTCTGCGATATTCTCCTCGATCATCGAGCCTTCGTAAGCGTTGAAGGTGCCGCCATAGTCGACAACCACGCCACCGCCATAGGCTTTTTCTTCGCTTTCCGCTCTGTTCCCCGTGATCGCCGTGCCTGAGTAAGCGTTGAAGGTACTCCTCCAGACGACCACACCACCGCCATTGGCCGAGCCCTTTTCGCCTTCCGCTTTCGCGGTGTTTTCCATAATCGTCGTTTCCGTGGCGTTGAAGATGCTGTCCCATACAACAGCCACACCACCGCCAATACCCGAAGTGCCTGCTCTTTCGCCGCTCTCCCTGATCGACCTGCCCACGGTGTTGAATGCGCCATCCAAAACAGCTACAACATCGCCACCCACAAGTTTCATCTGGCGGACATCTCTAGAATCAACACCTTGTGCGCCCCCCTTTGCCTGATTCTTTCTAATGATCACATTGTTCGCGTTGAAAGTGCCGCCAATGACATACACTCCACCGCCAGTACCCTTAGTAGACGTGTTCGACGCGATCGTCGTGTCTAAAGCGTTGAAGGTGCAACCATCTTCGACTGACACCCCACCACCAATGCCTGCGGTATTATCAATAATCGTCGCGTTGATGGTCGTGACGGTACTACGTTCGGTGATGCTTATCCCGCCGCCGTAAAGAATAGAAAGATCATCGGTCGCAACACCGCCCTTGATGATCGCATCGCGGATGGTCACCGACGCGCCGTTAGTGATGTGGAAAACTCGGTTTTCCCCTCGTTTGGAACCTGGGGCGCTTCTCCCACCACTCATATCTATAATAAACGGATTGTTTGGATTCGAAGAGTGGATCGTGACCTCTGTCCCATTGATGGTGATTTCAGGCTCTTCTTTCAATTCCATTCCGCCGACCACTTCGATGCGATCTCCATTGTCCGCTTCGTTGACCGCGTCGCTGAGTTTGTCATAGTCTTTTTGTAGCGCTCCTGAAGAGTTATATCGTTTAATAGGTTTTCCTGTAGCCCCTCCTGCGCCCGTCTTGAACGTCCACTCTTTGCTATCCTTTGTCAGAGTCTGACCATTCGATTGTACCACCTTCACATACCACGTGTATGTGGCGTCGGGGTCGAGGTCGGTCAAGCTATAGGATTTATCAGTCGTTTCGGCGGGTGCGTCGGGGTATTCCTCTCCCTGTTTTCTATGAAAAACCTGGTACGATAAACTCACCGCGCGTTCGCCCGCGTTCGTTTGAGCGCCCGGCGCCGCTTCCCATTCCAGCCTC
>MWEM01000071.1 GCA_002071085.1 Thermotogota bacterium ADurb.Bin062
AAAAAGGAGGGAAGACGATGTATGCCATTATTCATGCGAGCGGCAAGCAGTACCGTGTGGAAGAGGGGCAAGTTTTGTACACCGAAAAACAGCCTTTCGAAAAAGACGAACGTATCGTGTTCGACCGTGTGCTGATGGTCAAAGACGAGGGAGTCACGATAGGAAAGCCCTATATCGAAGGGGCGAAAGTGATCGGCACCGTACAAGAACACGTTCGCGAGCCAAAAGTGCTAATTATCCGCTTTAAAGGTCGAAAACAGTATAGACGCACACGCGGGCACAAGCAATGGAAAACGGCCATCCTCATCGACAAGATAGAAAGGGCCTGAGCGCAAGAGGAGGCTCGTGATCTGTTGCACGGTTTTTCGAACCGCGACGGGCTATCGAGGATTTGAGGTAACCGGTCACGCGGGGATGGCGCGAAAAGGGAAAGATGTGTTGTGCGCCGCCGTGAGTATCTTGACGACACACACGGCGATGACGATTCAAGAAGAGTTGGGAAAGAAAGGAACGGGTAAGCAGACGGCAGGGTATTTCAGATTCGAGATCACGGACACAGACGAGACTACGGATATGCTATTCAGAGCATTTTTGAAACGGATGATCGGCCTATCGGAAGAATACCCGCGGAAAATTAAGGTCGAGGTGAAAACATGAAATTGCATCTAGATATACAGCTGTTCGGGCATAGAAAGAGCGGTGGCGGAAAGAACGGGAGAGACGGCAATCCGAAGTATCTGGGCGTTAAGAAAGGAGACGGATCCAAGGTCACCCCCGGCAACATCATCCTCAGACAGCGCGGCACCAAGATTTACCCAGGGTTAAACGTTGGGATCGGCAGGGATTTCACGCTTTTTGCCCTCGCCGAAGGCGTCGTGCGGTTTAAGGACAAGCACAAACGTAAATACGCTAACGTCATCGTCGATACCCCCGCAGACACTGCCGCAACGGCCGTATCGGAATCGTAAAACCGAAAGAAAGCGCACGTCGAAGGAACATTTCGCGGATCGATTGATCCAGCGGATCTGGCAAGAGGAGGAAAGATGATTTACGAACAAAAGAGTTTTCGTTTAAAGCAGGAAGAGATTACGCATCCGTGGTACGTCATCGATGCGGACAATCAAATCCTGGGCAGGTTAGCGACACGCGTTTCCATTTTGTTAACCGGAAAGAACGACCCGCGTTATACCCCCGGAGTCGATTCGGGAGCCTTTGTGGTCATCGTGAACGCGGAAAAGATTCAAATGACCGGTCAGAAATGGGATCAGAAGATATACGTCCGACACTCCAAGTATCCGGGAAATACGAAGGAATTGGCGGCGAAAGATGCGCTGAAGAAAAAACCCGGCTTCATCATCGAAAAGGCCGTGAAACGGATGTTGCCGAAAAACCGGACGGGATTAAAAATGATTAAGCGGCTCAAGGTGTACGCTGGGGCGGAACACCCGCATCAGGCCCAGAAACCTGTCGAGATCACGGTATAAGGAGGATAAAAGATACCTATTATGGAGAATCCAGACTACTACGGCACCGGTAGAAGAAAGACCTCCGTCGCGAGAGTCCACTTACGGCCCGGAACAGGAAAAATCAAACTCAACGGAAAACCCCTCACCGCCTTAAAGGACTACCTCTTGAGAGACTCCTTAGTGATCGAGGCGATGAAACCGCTCACCTTGACGGGATTGGCCGATCGATTCGATCTCGTGCTGAAACTGTCGGGCGGGGGACTTTCGGGTCAGGCGGGGGCGCTGAAGATGGGAATCGCCAGAGCCCTTCTCGAATATAATAACGACCTGAGGCCGACTCTGAAAGCGGCGATGCTACTCCAGCGAGATTCCCGAATGGTCGAACGGAAGAAATACGGGTTGAAAAAAGCGAGAAGAGCGCCTCAGTACTCTAAGCGTTAGAATAAACTCGTGCTTGGGCGCGTCTTAGTAGTACTCAAATGCGAGTGACAGCATCCAATAGAAGAGGGAAGAGCGTTCTTCCCTTCTTTTGTGTGGAAAAGAACGGGAGGCCCCTCTTCCTTATTAGGAGTTCTCGATTTGGAGCTTAAAGAGATTGTGCGAGAAGTCAAAGACGCGGTCAGCATAGTCGATCTGATCTCTTCCTATCAAATCCAGATCCAGCGGTCAGGGAAGTACTACAAAGCGCTCTGCCCTTTTCACGGAGAAAAAACTCCGTCCTTTTTCATTTACCCTGAAAAAAAACGTTACCACTGTTTCGGCTGTGGCGCCACAGGCGATGCGATCAAGTTCGTTCAGGAATATGAGAAGATCACGTTCATAGACGCGCTGAAGGAGCTGGCATCCCGCTACGGCGTCTCCATACAGTCCCTATCGGACAGAACCAACCCCTTGAAGCAGCTCTACGTCGATACCTTCGAAACCTTGGCCAAACAGTACCATCTCTCCTTACTCCATCATCCGAACGCCTTGAAATACCTGGAAGATCGCGGATACGGGAAAAGCGAGGCGCAACAGTTTCAGATCGGATACTGCGATCTTCGGTTTCCGATGAAGTCCTTTCAGCAATGGCTGAAAGGAATCGGAAGCGAGCCCGAAAACGAACAGAGATGGAAAGAATGGGGGCTCATCAATCAGGACGGGTCGAGCCGTTTCTACAGACGTATCATCTTTCCGATCCGCGACCGTTACGGCGCTTGTATCGGATTTTCTGGTAGGCTGTTGGAGCGGGCTGAAGACCAGTTGGATCCCACGGAAAAAAAAGATAGTGGTTTCGATGCGCCTAAGTATCTGAACTCCCCACAGACACCGTTTTTCAATAAAAGTAAAGTTTTGTATTTGGAGCATGTGGCGCGAAAACCGATCCAGGAGTTCGGATTCGCCATCGTCGTCGAGGGGTTTTTCGACGCAATACGGCTACACGCCAATGGTATCTCTAACACCGTCGCAGCGATGGGCACCGCTTTCGGCGCCGAGCACTTCCGCGTTTTAGACAGGTTGACCAAACAGTACCTGTTTATCTTCGACAGCGACGAGGCGGGTAAAAAGGCCGCAGAGCGGGCGTTTTTCTCCTTACCGTCGGAGGTCCGCGCCATGGGATGCTTTTTGAGCGAGGCGAAAGATCCGGACGAGTACCTTCGACGTATCGGAAAAGATCGCTTCATCCAAGAGATGGCTGCGGCGAAACCTCTCGAAGAATTCTTGATCGATTTTTTAAAAGATCGGTTCGAGATCACCCAATCCGTAGGCCAAGACGAATACCTCAGGGCTTCGCTACCCATCCTGACAAAAGTGAAAGAGATCGGTAATCTCCCTTCCTATGAAAAGGTCGTCGGTATCGTCGCCGAAACGTTAGGAATAGAGCGTCCGAAGGTGGAGTCCTGGTATCGAGAACATATAACCAAAACGGCGACCACGAAACATACGCCGGAGAAAACCGGCTCCGTTCCTATCGAACCGAGGGAAAAGACGGGCACCGAGAAAACCGAAACGCGGGCCCTCTCTACGGGAAATCGCCTTTCGAGGTGGGCAGGCGAAGAGAACCCAGCCGAAGAGCATATTCTGGCTATCTACCTAGAAAGGTCTTCGTTTCGCAAAGAGATCGAGACCTTCGTCCAGGAACACACGGCATACCTCAACGACGACTTCTGCTCGTTTTTTGACAAAGCCAGGAAGGAATTCGAACCGGACGATGCCACCAACCACCTCAACGAGTTTTTCCCTAAAGAATTTTTACATCGCGTTTTTCGTTTTATGAATCGGCCGTTCTTTATAAAGGATGATCCCGCGCGGATTTCTAAAGCGCTCGGAGATTGTTTCGGGATCATTCGCGCGCGGCGGGAGGTTTCGCAAATGAAGAACCTGGAGCGGCAGATACGAGACACAACGGACCTGGAAGAAAAGAAGCGCTTAATGAAACAAAGCGTCGAATTGATCGGCGCATCGAAGAAAAAAAGCAAAATTGAAGGGAGGCCTTTCTGATGGGGGAGAAATCCGAGGTAGGTAAGAACCTTCGAAAAGAAGAAACGCCGACACCCAAGCGGAGCGCCAAAAAACCGAGCGCATCCAAGTCTGGCGGCCTTACGAAATCGAAATCGGGGACGTCTACCACGAAAAAGAAAAAAACCGTCGCGCTGGACCTCCAGTCAATAAAGCTTCCGGAATGCTTAACAGAGGCTAACTTACGAGGCGATGCCGTAGACATCAAAAAGAGTATGACGGAATTGGCCACGATTGGTTCAAAAAAAGGGTACATCACCTACGAGGATATCGACGCCTATTTGCCCGCAGAGATGGAAGGATTCGACAGTAATTTTCTTGAGATGGTCTACGAGACGCTCGAGAAAAACAAGATCAAGATCATAGAGAAAGAGCCGGAGGTGGACGAATCGGGGTCCGAGGAACCGGTAGAGGATGAGCTTGTCGAGCGGATGATCAGCGAAGACGGGCCTGCCATCTTCGACAACAACAGTTTCAACAAAGACGGGGTTAAGATGTACCTCAAAGAGATCGGCCGGATTCCCCTCCTGACGCCCACCCAAGAAAGAACCCTCGCGAGGAAGGCGCAAATAGGAGACGAACGGGCGAAACAAAAATTGGTCGTCGCGAACCTTCGACTCGTGGTGAGTATTGCCAAACGCTATATCGGAAGGGGCCTTTCTTTCTTGGACCTCATCCAAGAAGGGAACATCGGGCTGCTCAAAGCGGTCGAGAAATTCGATTGGAAAAAAGGGTATAAGTTCAGCACCTATGCCACCTGGTGGATTCGGCAAGCCATTACGCGAGCGATAGCCGATCAGGCGCGGACGATCCGCGTTCCGGTGCATATGGTGGAAACGATCAACAAGATCAACAAGATACGGAGAGAATACCTTCAAGAATACGGGAACTACCCCACGACGAACGAGCTGGCTACCTTGACGGGTCGGAGTATGGAGAAGATCGAGGAGATCCTCCAGGCCGACAAAGAGACCGTCTCCTTGGAATCTCCCGTCGGCGGAGACGAGGACTCCTCGGTCGGGGATTTCGTGCCCGACAACGAAATGATCAACCCGGAAGAGTCCGCGATGCTGATGCTGTTACGCGACGAGATCACCGAAGTACTCAACACATTGGGACCCCGTGAGGCGACGGTGCTCAAGATGCGTTTTGGGCTGATCGACGGACGCCAGAAAACCCTCGAGGAGGTTGGAAAATACCTGAACGTCACGCGGGAACGGGTGCGGCAAATAGAGGTGAAGGCGCTGCGGAAACTCCGTCACCCGACGCGCAGCAAACATTTGAAAACCTTGATGAACTACCTAAACAAATAATCCACCGCTTGTTTCGTCATTGATAAGAGACAAGACAAAAACGAGACACGGGAGGTGTAAAAAAGCGTGGAATACTATTCCTCGATGCTGATCGTGATCCCCGCCATCATCTTCGCGATTTTCGCGCAATCGGCCGTGAGCACGACTTTCTCCAAGTACTCGCAGGTCCGTTCCGAAACCGGGTACACCGGAAAACAACTGGCTCGTACGTTGTTGGACTCGCACGGCCTATCCGCTATCGCAATCGAACCGGTTCCGGGCGTTCTATCCGATCATTTCGATCCGAGACAACGGGTGGTGCGACTATCGGAATCCACCTTTCAGAACGGGTCGGTAGCGGCGTTGGGCGTCGTCGCCCACGAAGTCGGCCATGTGATACAGATGCAAGAACGGTATAGACCGATGGTTCTACGGAACGCGGTGGTCCCTATCGCCCAATTTGGGTCTTCTTTTTCCTGGCTCATCTTTTTTTTCGGACTTTTCTTATCGATCCCGGCGCTCGTTCAAGTGGGGATCGGTTTGTTCCTCGCGGTCGTCGCCTTTTCGCTGGTGACGCTTCCGGTCGAGTTCAACGCGAGCAGGCGAGCTTTAACGCTACTTCAAACGCATCTGTTGATGTCCCAAGAAGAACTGTCGATGGTCAAAAAGGTGCTCCGCGCCGCGGCGATGACCTATTTGGCTTCCACGTTAATGGCCGTACTCAACCTCGTAAGAATGCTAATGATTTCAAAAAGGTCAGGTGATTGACAACGATGGGAATTGAAACGACTTTGAGCAACCTCGTCGGACAATCTCAGAACTACCAATTTAGAGTGAAGGAGAGCGACCTTTGGCAGGAAGACCCCTGGGTGTTGGACTTAAAAGTCCTGTCCTCCAGGGCCCTCATTCATCGATTATTCGAGTTCAGCCACCAATTTTTAATCGAGCACGTCTTCGGAGCGGAATTAGCCTTCGCCGTCACCGATCTCGAGTACCGGCACCTCGCGCCGACTCCCTTGGGTTCGGCGATCACGGTGCGATTAACCGTAGATTACACGCTTCGAAACCACGTTTATTTCCAATTCGTGGCTTTCGACGAACACGAAGAGATCGCGAACGGCCGTATCAGCCGAGTCGTTTTATCCAAAGACTTTATCGGCAGGAACATTCAGCATAAGCTGTTATGAGAAAACCTCGGAACAGCGCTGACTTCGCGGAGTTCTCTACCGTCAAGGCGTTTTCCGAAGAAGAGACTCAATACGATCGGCACAAGGGTTACGGAGACGTGGACGTAGCCCTTATCTTCCCTTCCGACTACGATCAAACTGTCGGTAACCTGGGATATCACAAAGTCTTTCAAATACTCAATACGGTAGAAGGGGTCAATTGCGAACGATTCTATTACGATCCCTCTTTTACCAAGTTTTATTCCCTGGATTCCTTTCGGCCCATCGACGAGTTTTCGATCTGGGCTTTTTCAATCCATTTCGAGCTGGACATCTTTAATATCGTAGAGATGCTGAGAAAAAAGGGCATTCCGCTACGAAGTGTCGAACGAAGAGGCGAACACCCATTCATCCTCACCTGCGGATCGCTCACGTACTTCAACGCCTGTCCTTTATGGGAGCTCGCCGATATTATTCTCTATGGCGACGCGGAGGATCCGCTCCCAACGCTTGTGAAGACGATCGTCCCCGCTGTGGTGAAAGGGAAGCGCAGGCAAGAGGTGTTAGAAACGCTATCCGAAATGGAGACGGTCGCCTTGCCCCCTTTGGAAAAGGAGCATCGAACCCTATCGGTTTTCTCATCGCTCTCCCGCTTTCCGAGCCGTTCCAGCTTCGTACACCCGAAGGGGCCCTTTGGACGTAAGGCCTTAATCGAAGTCGGACGCGGATGCTTGCGACGTTGTTCTTTTTGTGTTACCGGCTTCACACGCTCTCCCGCTCGCTTCCTTCCCTTCGATATCCTGAAGAAAGAAATCGAAGACTTGATCGATAAAGAGCAGGCGGCTTGCGGAAAGGCGCCCGCATTTGGATTTATCTCCGCGACCCCTACGGATTACCCGCACCTACCAGAGTTACTGGCCTTTCTGGAGAGATCCTCTCTAGACTTCGGCTTTTCCTCGATCCGTTTGGAGTCGATTTCCGACGCGCTTCTCTCGGGGTTAAGGCGTGGAGATCAGCAGTCCATCACTATCGCGCCTGAAGCGGCGACCGAACGGATACGCTGGGTGTTAAACAAAGGGATCACGGACGGTCAGCTCGCGGACGCGTTGGAACGCATCGCACGCGCAGGCTTTCGCGAAGTCAAGTGTTACTGCCTTTTTGGAATCGAGGAAGAAACCGAGGAGGACCTACTGGCGTTCGCGCGCTTAGTCGAAGAATGGCGAAAACTCGGATTCTACAAAATACATATGAGCTTTAACCCCCTCATCCCTAAACCAAACACCCCGTTTGAGAGTAGAGTTTTGGAGAGCGAAGGAACCTTGCGCCGAAAGAAAAAGTTACTGGAAAACGCGCTACGGGGACTGTGTCAAACGCAATTCGAGAGTTTGCGCAATAGTCAGCTTCAATCTCTTTTAGCGAAGGGTGATCGGTCGTTGTCCAAACACTTGGTCTCGGGACACTCCGGGCAAACGATCCAAAAACAGCTGCTCCAGAACGTTCGCACGCAAACGCGGACGAAAGACAAAGGCTCCTCTCACGCTACCATTCGTTGATGCTTTTTCGGAATATGGGCCGTCTGTATTCGGGTACCCTAATGCGTAGGAATATGGAGGTGTGACGTAACATGTTTCCAAAACCTCGTTTCTGGATTGTGGTGATCCTTCTCTCGTTGTGGCTCGAAATATCTCTATTCGCTCTACCTCAAAGCCATAGTGTACAAATCGCCATCCCTTCGGATCCGGCCGACACGATAGACCCGCATCGCGCAGCCGGCGCACTTACCTTCGAGATCCTGTACAACCTGTATGAAGCCCTTTTGGAAGTCGACCCCGCCGGTCAGCTGATCCCCGTTCTCGCCCGTTCCTACACCGTGTCGGAAGATGGAAGAGAATACCGGTTTTTACTGAAGGACAACGTTGTCTTTCACAACGGTAAAAGCTTTTCGGCTGCGGATGTAGTCTATTCCTTTCGGCGTATCTTGGACCCTCAGACCGGTTACCCGAAAACATCAAACTATCAGATGATTGAAGCGGTTTTCGCGGAGGGCCCGGACACGGTGGTTTTTCGTTTGAAGCAAAACTATGCCCCGTTTTTGGCGCTAGTATCGAAGATTTATATCGTCCCAGATGGCGCGACCAAAGAGCAACTGGACTCTGCCGCAATCGGCACCGGGCCTTTCGTCCTCAAAGAATGGGCTAGGGACCAATACCTCCACCTGGTTAAAAACGAGAGGTACCATCAGGAAGGGCTGCCCTACCTCGAGGAAGCCTATTTTCGGATCATTCCGGACGAAAACTCACGACTCATCGCACTTAAGTCAGGCGCGATAGACGTTATCCCCAAGGCGGACACCTCCAGTCTCTATGAGTTCGTGGGAAACCCCGCCTACAAGGTTTTAGAAGCCCCTATGAATTTGGTACAAGTGTTGGCTTTGAACAACAAAAAACCCCCTTTCGAGAAGCTTGAGGTCCGCCAAGCGCTACAATACGCCATCGATCGGGACCTGTGCATCGAGCTGGTCGCCGAGGGGTTGGCTAAGCCCCTTTACACGCACCTTCCGCCTGAGGATTATTACTATCGTGATTTTTCTGCAGCGTACACGTACAACCCCGCTAAAGCGAAAGAACTACTCAAACAAGCTGGCTATCCGAACGGCTGCCCTTTCACCATCCAAATCGCCCAGCTCTACCCTTTTCATATACGTACGGGGGAAGTGATCATACAGATGCTCAACGAAGCCGGCTTCAAGGCGAAACTGCAAGTGATCGAATGGAGTAAATGGCTTTCCGACGTTTACGGCGCCCGGGAATACCAGGCGACGCTGATCGGGCACGTGGGAGAGGCCGATCCGTACCTTCTGCTGGATCGTTTCTACCAAACGTCGAATCGGAATTATATGAACGTCTTCATTCCCGAGATCGACCAACTGTTGGACGCTTCGTTAGTCGTATCGGAACCCGAAAAACGTTTACCTTTCATCCATCGTATTTTGAAGATACTGGTCGAAAACGCGGTCGCTTACTGGATTATGGAGCCGGAAGAGATCGTCATCCTCTCTTCGAAAGTGTCCGGATGGGTGATCTATCCGGTCTACGTGGACGCGTTGAAGCGGGTGCAGAAAGCCCCCTGACCTTCGGACTTCGCATAAGAATTAAGGGCAAGTGTCACGAAGCGGGCCCAGACGATAGGCTTCCGCGACTTCTCGCTCGATAGGCTCAGGGACGAACCCTCGCAGACTCTTCCCAAGGATGGCTCGGTTGCGGATGTCTGTGGAGGAGAGGTCGCACAAAGGCGTATCCAGAAAATGGATACGTTGGCAATAAGTGGACGCCCACTCCTCGTTGTGTGGAGGAGCCAGCCCGGCTGAACGGCCGAAAACCACGACCTGCGTTTTTTCCAGCAGCTTCTGCCAGTCTTTCCAAT
>MWEM01000072.1 GCA_002071085.1 Thermotogota bacterium ADurb.Bin062
TTGGGACTACGGGAGCGGGGGATGGAGGAGCCGAAGCTGGCGATCGGGGATGGAGGGATGGGTTTTTGGTCTGCGTTAAGGGAGGTATACCCTCAAACAAGAGAACAGCGGTGTTGGGTCCATAAAACAGCGAATGTATTGAACCAGTTGCCGAAGAAGCTCCACCCGATGGCAAAAAAGATGCTCCAAGAAATCTATCTATCGCCGGACAAAGCTCAAGCGGAAAGAGGCATAGAAAGATTCGGTAACGTCTTCGAGGACAAATACCCCAAAGCGGTGAAGAGTCTGACGAAAGACGCGGAGGAATTGCTGACATTCTATGATTTTCCAGCAGCGCACTTCCAGCATATCAGAACGACGAATCCGATAGAATCGAGCTTTTCGACTATACGGCTCAGGACAAAAAAGATGAGGAACTGTGGCAACCGAAAAACAACGTTAGCGATGCTGTACAAATTGTCCCAACAGGTGGAGAAGGGGTGGCGCAAACTGCGAGGATTCAAAGAGATTCCCTATGTTTTGGAAGGGATGCCCTATCTCGACGGTTCAAGAATGGAAAACGCCGTCGTTTAACTGCTTGCTGGAGGATACGCTCGATTTCGCTTATTCCACAACATTTGACAATAACTCTGGTTTCAGTTTGGCTCTCCCATAAGTTCAACGCGTTTATTCCCGGGCACAACTTCCTCACCCAAAGCTTAGCGGTCAAATAACTCGACCCACCTTCTATTCACAAAACAATAATACCATGATAACGTCAGGAAACGCCAACTTTGTCTCACCAACGAAAAAGCAACCCGGGCGCGCCCTCGGACCACCTTGGGAGCACCCGGGAACGCCCTGGGAACGCCAACTTTTATGTTGGCATGTCTTCTACGTTTTCATACCTCCTCCGTGCCCTCTATGTAAACCCTTTTTTTCTTCTAGGGAACCATGCCGAACTAAAGTTCGGCGTTCCCAGAAAACCTTCCTCCGTGGTCTCTGTGTTCTCTGTGCGAGACCTTCCAATTTCCTTTTAAACGTTTTTTGATTGAAAAGGCATGCCGAACTAAAGTTCGGCGTTCCCAGAAAACCTGCCTCAGTGGTCTCTGTGTTCTCTGTGCGGAACCTTTTTCCTTATGAATGTTTTTTAAATGAAAAGATATGCCGCACTAAAAGTGCGGCGTTCTCAGCGCGTTCCCAGCCCGCTGCTCTGGAGCCACTCCGAAGACGTTCCCAGAAAAAAATGCCTCACTGAAGTCCGCCGCTCCCTCCCTCGCGAATATCATAATAAATTAACGACATTCCCGCTATAAACGACATATCCGTTTGGTAAGATGGACTATAGAACCAACTGTCGTTCAGGGGAGCCGTGAGGCTGAGAGGGATTCTATTCCGACCCTTCAACCTGATCCGGGTAATGCCGGCGTAGGGAGAATGGACACAATCACGCGCATAACACCCCGACCCTGTCGACAGACGGGGTTTTTTATTGCAAAGGAGGCGGTTCTATGAACCGTTATCGCTACTGTTTGGCCATCCTGCTTGGCTGTCTTTGTGTGATAGGGTTTTCGGGCCTTCGCGTGTATGCCTATGAGAGCTTGAACTGGCTCAAAGACACGCTCATCCCAATTTTCGAGGAACAAACCGGCATCGAGGTCACTCTGGTGACCTTAGGCGATGCCGGCAACATCCTGTCGCGTCTGATTCTGGAAAAGCGGCGCCCCCTTTCCGACGTGGTCTTGGGCTTGGATCAAAGCCTTGCCTACCGCGCGCTGTCCGAGGGGCTTCTCGAGCCCGTCGCCCCGCGAAACGCCGACCGGATCGTCGACAAAAGCCTGTTTTTCGAGCCTGAAGGATACCTCTACCCATTCGACTACGGCGCGCTCGCCATCATCTACGATCCCGACCGGCTTCCGGACCCTCCCACTTCCTTCAGAGAACTCACGACCCGTCCCAAAAGCTTATTGATTCAGGACCCGCGAAACTCGAGCACCGGGCTCGCCTTTTTCCTGTGGACCGTCGCCGTCTATCGAGAAGACTGGCGAGAGTACTGGAAAGCCCTGCGACCAGCGATCTTGACGCTCACCACCGGCTGGAGCGAAGGATTCGCGAAGTTCGAGGCGGGGGAGGCCCCGATGATGGTGAGTTACGCCACCGACGGCGCTTACTCTTACCACGCCTATGGCTCAGACCGATACAAGGCCTTCATACCGATGGAGGGAGCCTTCTACCAAACCGAATACGTAGGCGTCACCAAGGGCACCGAAAATCCCGAGCAAGCGCGCCTGTTCGTCGAATTCGTCCTCTCAGAGCGCTTCCAAAGCGAGGTGCCGCTCAACCAATGGATGTTCCCGACGACCCCTGTCGAGTTGCCCGAAGCTTACGAGCACGCGGTGACTTCATCCATTCACGTGTCGATCAGCGCGGCAGAAGTTTCGAAAAACCTAGACCAGTGGTTGGCCGAATGGGAGGAGATCATGTATTAAGCGCCTAGGCCTTCGGGTCGCCATCCTGCTGTTCGTCGGATTATGGGCGGTCCCGTTCGTAATACTTCTGAAGGACTTCCTGCGCCTAGAGGACCTCAAACTCCTTTTCGACACGAAGACCCTCCGGATCCTGGGGTTCACCCTCGCCCAAGCCGCCGGCTCGACGGCGCTCGCTCTCGGGATTGCCTTATGCCCCGCGTACTACCTCTATCGAAGACGCAACGGACTCTCCGCTCTATTGGAGAGCGCAATCTTCATCCCCTTTTTCCTGCCACCGGTCTCGACGGTCATCGCCTTTTCGCTCCTGTTCTCGACGAACGGACTCCTGTCGCGTTTGGGCATCCATATCCCTATCCTATACACGATGTGGGCAATCCTGGTCGCCCACGCCTTCTACAACTCGCCTATATTCGTCAAATACATAGGCGCCGCCCTACGGACCATTCCTCCCGCCTTGGAAGAGGCCGCGCTGTGCGAAGGGGCGGGACGGTGGGCGCGGTTCTGGCGGATCGAGGGACCCCTCGTTCTCCCCGCGGCCGCGAAGGCGTTCTTTTTGTGCTTCGCCTACTCCTTTATGAGCTTCGCGGTCGTCCTGAATTTGGGCGGTCTGCAATACTCCACCCTGGAAGTGGCGATCGCCGGCGCCCTCCGTGGTCAGTTCGATTTTTCTCGCGCGCTGACTTACGCGATCGCGCAATTCGGCTGTCTTTTCCTCCTCAACGCGCTCCTCTCGCTGATCCCGGAAGTTTCCACGGGCGGCGCGCCGCTTTCGCTCTCCCGCGAGCGCCCGCTCAGACTCACGACCGTATCGAGCGCTCTGTACGCTGCATTTGAGTATGGGATCGTACTGATCGGGTTGCTCGGCCTGTGTTACGATTTCCGGTTGGGTGCCTTCTCCCTCGAGCCCTTCCTCCGGTTGTTTTCGGCGGACTTTAACCGTCGGTTCCCGGTCATCCGCTCTTTGATCAACACCTTCGGCGTGGCTAGCCTCGCGGCGATCGGGGCCGTCTTAGCCGCCTTCCTCTTTGGAAAGGCGCGTGGTAATTGGGCGCAGCGTGTCATCTTGCCCACGCTGGGTGTATCCTCCGCCTTCCTCGCGATGGCCCTCCTCTACCTCCACATCCTCTATCGCCTGCCCCTCTTTCTGTTGCTGACGCTGGGCTATCTCTTGTCCACGTTGGCCGTTGCCTACGCGTTGATGCGCCCGATGGTCCGGAACTTTCCACTTCATTGGGTGGAATCGGCAAAAATCGACGGCGCCTCGCGGCTTCAAGTCTTTCGGTCGATCGAGTTACCGCTGTTGTTCCCCGTCTTCGCGGCCGTGTTCTTCCAGGTGTTCGCCATCGTCTTCGGAGAATTTACCCTGCCCTACACAATGCAAATTCGCGACTACCTGCCCTTGGCCAGCGTGGTGAACTATGCGATGGACGCGCAACGATACTACCGAGAGAGCGCCGCTTTCTCGGGGATGAACACCGCGATTGTAGGCGCCCTCTTTCTGGTATCGAACGCGCTCATCCAACGCCGACGTGTGATCTGAGCGTCAACGACCAATGGTGAAGCGTGTAGCTTTCGTTAAGGCGCAAGGTTCTGGGGAAGAATGAATCGTTTGAGCGCCACGCCTTCCGGATCCCGAAAGACGAGGAGGACCTGATCCGGATAGAAGGTCAGGTCGGCGTACCCGAAGGTGTCCGCCCGATACCAGAGCGAAGTTTCGGAAACGTGGTCGAAGGGGGTCTGTGACAACACGCCCCCGAAGGCGCCCACTACGGTATAGAAGACACCGTGATGGGTAGCCAGTTCCATATGGTGGTTGTGGCCGGCGATCGATAGGTCGATCCTGTGTCTCTCCAAGATGGGGGCGATCAGCGTCGTGGTTTCCGGATGGTCAAACCAAGGTACTCCGAGAATGTATTGACCTGAGGAATAAAAGAAACAGTGAGACAGGACGACCACCCAATCTTCGCGCGGGATAGACGCGAGCTCCTCTTCCAGCCAAGCCTCGACATCCGGGCCCCAGTCCTCCACGCCCCACAGGAGGTTGAGCTTGAAAAAGTGGACGGGCCCAATATCGATGCGCTGCCACAGCGTTTGCCTTGCGGTTTCGGACGTCGCGTCCGGAATCAGGTAGCGCAGGAACTTCGAGCGGCCGTTCATCAGATCGTCGTGATTGCCCATAAGCGGGACGACTGGGACTCTCGAAAACTCCGCGAAAGCTTCTCGGGCGGCCAGCCAGTGGGCGTCGACGAATCCGAACTCGGTGATATCCCCCAACACAAAAAACGCATGGAAAGCGGGTTCAGTTTCATTGACGGAGCGGATGATCGATTTGGTCGCTTCGGCGTTGCTTTCGGCTCTCCCGAAGTGCGGGTCCGAAGACACGGCGATCCGCAGGGGGTGATCCCAAGTCAAGTCCTCGAACGGCTCATACCGGTCATCGGAAGCGATCGGGCGGTAGGCCGCCGCCGGGTCCTGCGCCTCGACGTCAACCGGAACCCACAACGTGTAGTAGTCGGGCAGCGCCCAGACCACCGTGCACGAAAAGATCAGGATCAGGCATAAAAAACAGCGTATGAACGATCTTCGCATCGCAATCCTCCTGAAGGGCCGGGGGCAATTTATGGGTGCGCCGGGGCCTTGTATCGGGATAATGGACCGGAACGAGAAACGGCTCGAGGCCTTAGAAAGCGCCACCGCCTCCGCCGCCGGACCCGCCGCCGGACCCGCCTGCGCCGCCGCCGAAGCCGCCGCCACCGCCAGAACCCCCTTTGCTGCTGGCCGCGGAGGCCGAAACCGCCCGCAAGGCGGACCATTGGGTCAACAGGCCCATAGAGTGCAAATTGTAGAGTTGGCGGTGTTGGCTCTGCTCGTCCCAGAGTTCCTTCGGGATCGCGCTCTTCAGAACCTTCTCCACCTTATCCGCGATACCCAGAGCCGTCGCGTAGACCAAATAGTGCTCCCAAACCGCGACCGACTCGGGCGGATAGTCTTTGATTGCGGAGATGTCCGAGATATACCGGCCAAAGTTCCGCCACTTTTGGTAATACTCCGCGCCCGTCTTCGTCCATCTCCCGTACACCTCTTTCGGAAGCATCAAGACCAGGGTGCTGATGATCCACAACACACCGAAGAGAAGGGTGTTGATCCCCAGAAAGAACGGGATTTTCACCGTTTGAAATGGAATCAGGATACCGGCAGACAGGACCATAAACAACAGGGCGAGCGACTTCGAATAGGTCGCCCCCTTAAGTTCGAAGATATCTTTTTGAGCTGCCGTTTTATTCACTAGGCGTTTATAGGTTGACAAGCGGTTGGTGAAGTCGATCGCCTGCTTCTGCGACTTTTTAAGGGTCTTCCGCAGCTGGCCGAAATCGAAAACATCATCTGTCGCGTACTTCCTCAGGAAGGCTAAAAGGTTCTCTTCGGTCTTATAGATTTTTTTATTTGCCTGCGGGTTGAGGATGATGACGAGGTCCTTCTTGGATTGGTCGAAGGAGAGGTAATCCTTGCGATAGAGGTTCATCATCGCGGAGGCGATTCCGTCGTCGTCAACGCTCCCCGCCCGGTTTTTGATCAGCGCGTTGATCACGTCCGGAGAGTCGTCGCTCGGGAGTTCACGTTCATAGATGCCTTGGTAAGTGATCTCGTGTTCCACCCCGTACTTGCGATAGAGGAAGAACAGAAGCCAGAAGAAGACGAGGAACAGGGCGGCTCGAAGAATCCAGTGAAACCAATAAGCGGTCTGGTACGACCTTTCTTCGGACTGGATCGCGGAGAGGGTCAAAGTGGGGTTCTCGGCCGCGAAGGGCAAATTCGGCGCGTTTTGGAAGACGAATCGCACCTCGGCGTAGGCATTAGGCGCGATGTGATCGACGTGGAAGGTGTGTACATTCCTCTCCACGGTGTGTGACATGTTCGGGTGGGTGTAGACCCGTTCGGGCCTAAGAGAGTCCGGGAGGAAAAAGACGCCGGTCACGTCCTTGGCGAAAGAGTCCCAACCGGTGCCCCAGAACTGCCGGAAAATCTGGTCGGCGTCCCGGCCGATCTCCAGAACGTTCTTGGCGGTATACTTGACGTGCAGGGTGATGTCGCGGTAGTCCGCCGGATTCAGGGAGGTGTAATCGCTATCGGAAATCCACACCCGGGCCTCGAAGTGCTGGTTGCTCTTCTGCAAGAACTCGACCCTCTTCGTGGGGGCGCCTTCGGTCCAGAGCTCGACGTTCTCGAGCGTCACATAACGTCCCACGGGGATACTGCGGTACAGACCTTTGAATGGCTTACGCATCCGATAGTGGATCATCTCGTGCACCTCCACCGACCCATCAGCGGCAACGATCTGCTCGATCTGGGCCGACTCTATCGAATACTTGCTATCTATGAACCAATCGAAGTACCCGTTATAAAAGACCAGCTGCAAGAACCCATAAACCGGGATCATCAACACCGTTAGGAAAATCGCCAACACCACTCGCCCTTTCAACGCGACCACCCTCTTTGCTCAGTTTCCCGGATTATAACACAAAGAAATCGCATGGCCGGGAGCGCCCAGGGAACGCCGCACTTTAGTGCGGTATGTCTTGCTTTTCTGGAAACGCCTGGAAACGCTTAAACGCTGGGAATGCCAACTTTTAAGTTGGCACTTCCTGAAAAAAGGGGCGCGTGGAGGGCACAGAGGACGCGGAGAAGGGAGGCACTCTAAAGAGCGGCATCGCGGCGTAAGCGCTTCTTCTTTTTGCGACGGCGCGATACCATTTTTAGAAAGACACGGAGCGAATCGCGGGGTCCTGTTAGTTACCCCGCGATGAACCACAAAGTTGGCGTTCCCAGTGCTCCTAGGCGTTCCCTAAGCGCTTCTACTACCCCTCTTCCCCCTTAAGCACGTACACCCCATTCGACACGAGGAGCTCTTTTACCATGGCCTTGTAACCATTTTGTGAGTACGTCGCGAATAAAGTTTTAGGGCTTTTTTCTTCGATTGCCTGCTTGATCTCTATCCAGCGGTCCGCTTCGCGTTTCCCGTACTTCCCTTTCGTGTCTTTCACGTCGATCCACATTTCGACGTTCCCTTTCACGATCAGGTCGATCTCTCGATCCCGTAAGCCGACTTTGACCGTTTCTCGCTCTAAGATCGTTTTCGGTTTGATGGTGAGATCGATCCCGTTTTCCGCGAGGTCTTTCAGGTTGAACGGCTTCTTGATCCGTTCTCGTACAAGGTATTCTCGAAATTTTCCCTTCTTGTAGCTCGTCCTCCCCATCTCTTGGCAGAGCTCTTTTCGGATGTCAGGGATGAAGTGGTCTATTTCGTCCTGAAACAGTCTCCTAAACACAAGTTCATAGGTCTTATCTTGCGCGATGGCATATCTGAATGCAGTGCTACCCAATGAGATCAGGTCCGCTTTGATCAACTGGAGCAGTTTCATCTGTAGATCAAAGTCGGTCATATCGAGGTTCAGGTCTTTGATCATCTGAGCGCGCGTGCGTTCTTCACCTGCCTGAAATAGGTACAGCATAATCCGTTTCGCGTTTCTTTCGTTCACTTCCAAGAAGACCTTCACGATGTATTCGGCCCAGGTGCCGTAGATTTCTCCTTGAGTAATCTCCTGTGTGTAAGTCGCGATGATGTTGTCTTCGTTCGTGTAGTCTTTTGTATTGTTATGCTCGCTCTGCATCAGCGCCCGGATATACAGCGGATCCCCTTGCGTCAAATTCCATATCTTTTCCTCCGCCTGTTCGTTGATCTTTGTCCGCGAGGCTTTCGCATACCGCCGAATTGCTTCTTTTGCTTCATCTTCCGGAAGGTTCCCAAGAGTCCGCTCTTTGAACCGGGCAGTGAGGTTTCGTACGATCTTTAACAACCCGTGGACTTCGCTGCCAGAAATGATAAGCGGCGCCTCTTTCTTTTCTGCGAGATCCAGATACGTCCCGCTCATCGTTTCGATCGTATTTTCACGCTTATTGACGATGTAGGCGTTGATGTTTTGGAATTCGTCAAAGATTTGGACGATTTTGACCTTTTGTGTTACCGCTATCTCAAAAGGCGCGCGACTCGCCGCTTCCCACATCAATCCCCATTCGTTTGCCGCTTTCGATTTCTTTATGGATTCATAATGTCGTCTCAACTCCGGCGCTTTTGCTATTAGTGTATCCAGCAGTTCGAAAGAATAAGGGTGTTGAAGATACTCTACATTTCTTTCTAAAAAAGAGAGATAATGATTCGCGAACGTAGCGAAGAAGGATTTCGCGAATTCCTCAAGAGAGATGTTTAATTCCTTGATACTGTAATAAAAAGGGATGATCTTCTTTTTAGGGCAGCTCCACAGGATATTGAACAGCCGCTGCAGAAACGCCGTTTTTCCTTTCTTTCGCCTGGCGACGATCGCTTGGCTTTGAGCCATATTATTGACGAGGTAATAGTACCAATCTCCCAGATAGTAGTCGAACTCCTTCTTTCTCCCGACGAAGAGC
>MWEM01000073.1 GCA_002071085.1 Thermotogota bacterium ADurb.Bin062
GCGATGCAAGCGCTGAAAGAGGCGTCAGGTAGAAGGGACATAGAATACTTGATCGAACTGGGAATAAAGTATCTCTTAAGCTCGAAACCAGAGGTAGAGTTAGAAGAGCTCGTCGAAATCGCGAGCAAGATCTCGGAAGAAAGGGGTGAACAGATCATGACGCTTGCGGAGAGACTCATCGACAAAGGAATGCAGAAGGGCCGAGAAGAAGGGTTGAAAGAAGGGTTGAAAGAAGGATTAGAAAAAGGCTTAGCGAGTGGCGTTGAAAAAGGGAAAACTGATGTAATTTGGAAACTGATGATAAAAAAGTTTCCAAACCTTGCAATAGCCTACCGTGACAAAATAAAGCAGCTGGATGAGGGTAAGCTTGACGTACTCGCGTTGGAGTTGCTTGATATGCAAAAACAAGAGGACCTGGACCGTTACTTACAAACCTGAGCGAGCGCCTGGGAACGCCGGACTTTAGTCCGGCATGTTCTTGCTTTAAAACCGTATCGCGCCGTCGCAAAAAGAAGAAGCGCTTACGCCGCGATGCCCAAGCGGGGTTATCGCGGGGTAAGTGGTTTTTACGACCCCGCGATCCCCACCCTTTGCCATTTTTTTCTCTGTGTTCTCTGTGCCCTCTGTGCGAACCCTGTTTTTCAAGACATGTTCAAAAGCGTATCGCGCCACGGGGTCATCGCGGGGTAACCGAAGGGACCCCGCGATCCCCATTTTGCTCCTCTTACGCCGCGATGATGTTGGGGTATCGCGCCGTCGCAAAAAGAAGAAGCGCTTACGCGGCGATGCCCAAGCGGGGTTATCGCGGGGTAACCAACGGGACCCCGCGATCCCCATTTTGCTCCTCTTACGCCGGGCTGACTTCCCGAAAATCTAAAACATACCAACTTAAAAGTTAGCGTTCCCAGGCATTCCCAGCGAACCCTTCTTCTTCTTTTTCACACGTTCCCGGACGCCCGGCATACCTTCCGCATATCCTTGATTTTTCCAGCTCTCTTGTGTATAATAGGCTGATTTATCCTACTATAAGGAGGACCCGCACGATGCAGGCTTTCAAGATTATAATCTATATCGTACACGCGCTCGTGTCATTAGGACTCATCATATCCGTCACCCTCAATATGGCGAAACACACGTCGTTGGGCGGCGCATTCGGTTCGGGAGCCAATGCCACGGTATTCGGAAGGGAGAAAGGGCTGAACAGGATCGGCAAGATCACCCTCTGGCTGGCCATCGCTTTCATGGTGCTCAGCTTCTTGACCTCTTACGCCATGACCCGGGTTTAAGCCGAAACGCCCTCGACTATGCCGTCCGAGTTCGCTCAGCTCCAACTGATTAAGGCCAACTGCGTCGACCTCTACTCCGAACCGGAGCTCTTGGAACGCCTTAAAAACGGCGTCCCCTTGCGCGTGAAATTGGGCGTGGACCCATCCCGCCCGGACTTGCACTTGGGACACGCCGTGGTGTTGCGAAAACTGGCGACCTTTCAAAACCTGGGCCATCAAGTGGTCCTGGTGATCGGGGACTTCACCGCACGGATCGGCGACCCTTCCGGGCGTTCCCAGACGAGGCCGATGCTGTCCGCCGAAGAGGTCGGCCTGTACGCGAAGTCCTATGAAGAACAGGTCTTTCGTGTCCTCGACCCCGTGAAAACGGAGATCCGGTTCAACGGCGAATGGCTTGACAAGCTAAACTTCGAGAAGGTCATACGACTCGCCGCGAAGTACACGATCGCGCGTATGCTCGAGCGAGACGATTTCGCGAAGCGCTACGCCTCCCACGAGCCGATCAGCGTCTCCGAATTCCTCTACCCTTTGGCCCAAGCCTACGACTCCGTCGCAATCAAAGCCGACGTGGAACTCGGCGGGACCGATCAGCTCTTCAACCTTTTGGTGGGAAGAAAGATCCAAGAGGAGTACGGTCAGCCACCCCAAATCGTCATGACGATGCCGTTGATCGAAGGTACTGACGGACAGATGAAGATGAGCAAGAGCTATGGGAACTACATCGCCTTCAACGACACCCCCGAAGACGTCTACGGGAAGGTGATGTCGATTCCCGACACCCTCTTGTTGAAATACCTGCGACTCTTAACCGACATAGACGCTGAAACCCTCACCCTTTACGAGCGGAATATCCGCGAGGGACGCGTCAACCCGCGGGATTACAAGATGGAGCTCGCTCGCCGGATGGTGGAGCTCCTCTACGACCCGGAAGAGGCTGAAAGGGCTCAAGAGGAGTTCGTGCGGGTGTTCCAAAAACGGGACCTGCCGAGCGAGATTCCTGAACTCCTCTTGGACGGGGCATCCATCGAAACCGTCGATTTACTCACGAAAGCGGGGGTGTCCTCCCGCAGCGAAGCGAAGCGCTTGGTCCAACAGGGCGGCGTCACATTAGACGACCGAAAACTGGAAGATCCCTTCGCCGTCCTTTCCCTATCGGAAAGCATGATCTTGAAGATCGGAAAGAGGAAGTATTATCGCATCGTGTTCGATCGGTAAGGGCTTTGGGAGCGTCGTTGTGACGCGTGATCGACCGGATTCGTCAAATTGCGAAGTTTTTTTGTATTTTTCCGAAGAAGGTGGTATAATTATCGCGATCACCCGTAAAACGGGTATATGTTGATAATTTCCGAGAACGAAGCCATCGCAAGAGACGGGGTCGGGTCTTTGGAAAGTGAATGAGCAGGAGTAAAACGATACCCTCGGATAACGTATCGTTCTTTGTGGTGTTTTGCTATACGGACAACCGATAAAAGCGCGATACTTTTATGGAAAATAGGAAGATAAGGTATTTTTTAAGATATCCTGTAGGAAGCTATTCTTTGTGACATCAGGCATTTCACGTTTTTTTTCGTTTCGACTTTACGCGCTGAACTCTACACTAAGGGAAGAGACAGGTGTTTGCGTCATCTTTACGGACTGCGATCTAGAAAAGGGAAATACGGCAACCAGGAGAAAGGGGGACCACCATGAAAAAGGGATTGAGCTTATTGTTGATCGCGTTGCTCCTCTTTTTCACTCTGGGTTTGGGGACCGAGGCGGTAAAACCGGAAGACGTCAAAGTCCTCGAGACCCTCATAGAATTGATGAGTGGAAAGCTGGGGGAGTATCAGGATCAGTTTAAAGATTTCAAAGGACTACTGGGCAACCTATCCGGGAAAATAGGCGACATAGAATCTAAATCCGAAGCCTTGAACCAGATGGACCGGTGGCTACGGACGAAAATCGAAGATACGGAGAAATCACTGAGAGAACGGATCACCACGGGCGAAGAAAAGCTACAGTCGGCGATCGAAGAAAAGATACAGGCCGTCACCCAGCGATTGACCGGGATCGACTCGGGCATCTCGAACCTGAAAGGCGAGATCGAAGCGATCTACCAGGAAATCTACCGGTTAGGGTTCGAACTCTTTGAAGCCGTGGGAGAGTCGGGTCAGGAGACGACGCAGAGAATCGCGTTCATCCAATCGCAGATCGATCTCCTGTACAAAAAGATTAAGCAATTGGAGGGGAAAGACGGGAGCGGGGCCTCTGCCCTAGACGGCATCTCATCCGATATCGCATTGCTCAAGGAGATAATCGGATACGTGGACCAAGCGAACGTCGGTCTCTGGAACGCGGCTTCGGTGAGGGAGAAAGAAGCCGAGGCTCGCTATGAGGAGATCAACCTTCGGCTGAAATCGGTGGAAAACGCCTTCATCGCGCTGAGATCAGAAGACGCGGATACGCGCAACGCCTTGGACGAGATGATTTCGGGAGTGGGCCTCCTCCAACAGTCGGTCGCTTCTTTACAGGCGAACGACAAATTCCTTTGGAACAAGGTCGACATCGCCGAAAGGCAGTTGGCCGCAAAGGTCCAAGCGGGCGACGAACAACTCGCGCAGCTACTCACCGAAAAAGTGAGCGCGCTCAATTTGAGGTTGAAATGGGTTGACGGGAGCATCGAAAAACTGAAGGGTGACCTGAAAGCCCTCGACAAAGACGTGCTCGAACTCAGCGCTGGATTAGAGCGGTTGAGGAAAGAACAAGCCTCTGGGAACGGTAATTTGAGTCAAGTCATAGACGATCGGGTCTGGGCGATAAACAAGCGGCTCGGTTGGACTGACGGCGCGGTCGCAAAGTTGAAAACGGATCTCGAAAGCCTTCAAAAGAAGTTGAACGAGGCGACATCGAATTTGGAAGAAGAGACGCTCAACCGGATTTGGGGTGTAAACAAGCGTTTGATGTGGTTGGAAAACCAGGTCTCCCAAATCAAGAACGAAAGCGGTCAGAGTCAAGAGATCGTGGGTCTATCGATCGCCAACTTGGAGCTGGAAGTTCAGCTTCTCAAAACGCGAACCCAAACGATCGAACTAGAAAAAGCCCTTAAAGGTTCTTTAGACGAAATGGTCGTTGCGAAGTTGAACGATGTGGTGGGCCGGTGCGCGCAAATAGAGAAACAGCTCAACGTGATGAAGACGTTTGCGACGAAAGACGAACTCGCGGTCACGAACCAGAGTGTGGCGAAGATCGCGAAAGAGACGGCCGAAAAATTCCCGGCGTTGGATGCGCGACTCGCTTGGATAGACAAGACGCTCGCTTCTCAAAAGGGTCAAGTGGAGAACTTGGCGAGGAATTTAGCCGAAGTAAAGGGCAGCCTCTCCGAGGAACTGGCCGAGCGGATGTGGGCGATCAACACCCGTCTTAAGTGGATAGACGGGGCGATCACGAAGCTCAAGTCACAGAAGGCCGACGACGCCGATATGAACGCGAAATTTGACGCAATCCAGGGCGAGCTTCTCGGGCTTTCCGACGACATCCTCGCGCTGGCCATCGCGATACAAAAGAATAACGAAGAGATCGCGCAGACAAAGGTCGGATTACGCGAAACCGCTGCCGAGTTGACGCAAAGGATAGACGCGCAAGGCGCCGATATCCAGTCACAGATCGCCTCGATGCGAGCGAGATTGGAGGTTTCGATATCGGCGAATCAACAGGCGATCAACGGTCAGGGCCGGAAGATCGACGATTTGGAAACGAGGGTCAAAGCCTTGGAAGACAGCGTCTTCAAGAAACCGGAGAATACGCAGCCTGCCGGGATCATCCTCTTGTTGGCGGGGGTGGCCGCCTTGGCCTTACTCTTCGCCAACCACTGATCTCCCCTGTAAGGCGCGACTCAAGAGGCATAAGCGCGCTTGAGGAAGGGATGAGGGCGGTGGTGTGATGGAAACCAAACGGGCCTATAAAGGGATTTCTCGACGAAATCGAAAGGGGGGTTGCAAAAGTCGGATAAAATGTTGTATACTATCCCGGTACATAATGGTAGAACCTATCTAAAACTACTACAACAACTATATCGAGAGGGAGGGGTAATCGTATGAAAAAAGCGCTATTAGTAGTATTGGTCTTAGTCTTCGCAATGAGCCTGTCTTTTGCCGCTGCCGGGAAGGTTAGCTTTCTGGTCGACAAAGGCGTCGTAACGGCCGGCGATCCCGTCAAAGTGACCTTCACGTTGGAAGAAACCGAAGTGGAAGAAGGGCTGACGACGATCTCCGTACTTGGCGAACAATTGACTCCGAACGTATGGGTTATGCTCGTACAGGGTGGCAACGCCCAGTATGAAGCGACCAAAGCGGTTGACGAGGAAGGAAAGAAGACCGTGTACTACATTCGGGCAATGGAGCTCAAGGGTCAAAAGGTCACCCTGTACGCGAAATTGACTGACTGGAACGGAAAAGTTATTAAGCAAGAGAAGAAAGACGTGCAATGGAAGGAGGATGCTTACAGCGACGTTATCGCTTTAGTCCCCGCCGCAGAAGGGATCTACTCCATTGACGCGAGCATCACTCTGGAAGACGGAACCGTCATCGCGATGGGCGCCGGACAACTCGTGGCGATGAAGAAGTATGTGGAACAAACGATTGACGGACTCAAGGCATCCTTATCGCCGGCCCAGTATTCTTTAACGGTAAAAACCGGTATTGAGTTCATGCAGAAATTGGGCGATCAAAGAGACTCAGACCCGCATCTCAGCATCTACGGTAAGGGAAAAGAAGTTATCCCGTCGATAGTGTGGTCTTGGGCCGGGAGAAAACAACCGGCTATGGGTCCTGATGTGGAATTGGTTTACGTACCGAAGGCAAAAACAGTCCTTGGTAAAGTTGATACCGCGTACATCAAGTTCAAAGTGCTCAGCGAAGCCCTTGAGGGCGATTGCTGTGGCGCTTCAGCCGGAGACAAATGGGCCCTGTGGCTTGCGATAGGTACCGGCCAATATCACGGGATGTACGAAGCGTCTTATTATTTGACGAACTGCTGCACCGTATTCCACTACATGGGCGTCACTCATTACAAAGATTGGTACTGGGGAATCCTCAAAGGTGGGGACTGCCGCGGCTGGGTTAAGGCAATTTTCTATTTAGACCCTGCGGACGTCAAAATCTGGGTGTACGCTATCGTCGGAACGACTTGGTATGAAGGATTCGATATTGGTGATGATGACTGGGGGACCCCAAGCGGGCAAGGAACCGGGAACGATACTTCTCAAAGCCTTTACACCGCGAACCTGTTGAAGAACGCCGAACTGAACATCTTCGCCGATATCATCTTCAAAGACATTGTTACCCTCAAGTTTATGGCCATCAATATCCCAATCACCGCCGAAAATTTGAAGCCTGTGATTGGCGCGTCGATCGGCGTAGACCTTGGAAAAATCGGCTTGGGAGCCGCGTGGCGCTACGACACGGCTAAAGAACTCAACGAAAGCGTATGGGCAGCCCACCTCGTTTTGAATGAATTACTCAATTTCACCATCCCGGGCGGATTCCCCTTCGAGGCGCTGAACAAAATCGGATTCGGGTTCTTCGCGGCCGGCGATTTGGGTGGCTCCACAGTTCCCAGTACCACCGCGGTCAGCTTTAACGTGACACACCTGCAGCTGATTCTGGAACTCGGCGCCGATATCACCTGCTGCTTCCCGGAAATCCATATCGGATTGCACTTAGCCAAGCTTCCGTCTTCGGGTACCGGCTCTTCCAATAGTTCTTCCGGTATGCTCTCCGGAATCGGCTTGACCGAAATCTGGGGTAAATACAGCCACTCGCTCGGCACATATGGACCCGTCACTTTAAAAGGAATCCTCGGCGTGATCTACGCCTTCGAAGGCGGGTATGTTGATAATGGAGTTACCTGCTCAGGTTGGTCTGGTTACGGAAAAGGACTCTACGATGGTCCCGCCATCGGAGTCGCCTACGAAGTCGAAGGTACTTTGAAGTGGTAAAAAGGCTGTCATAAGCCGAACGGATAAAGACCCCGCCGAAAGGCGGGGTTTTTTTATAGGGAGGGATACGAGGTGAAAACTGCTGTGATCGTTTGCGCGAGCCTTATCTTTACGATATCGGTAGTACTCGGCGGGTGGATCCTTCTACCCGGAGTTCCACGTCCCGCTTCGTACGAAACGATCAACCGAAAAACGATCCTTCTGTTTGAAGAGGTCCTCAGCGAATCGCCGATCACTTACCGCTCCGGACATTACACGTCCCTGATGCAATACTCCGGAAGCTTCTCCGACATCCTAAAACCCGGCGCCATCATCCTCTACAAAACGAACGCCGGGAATTATGGTAAGATGAAGATCACCGGGTACGCCTATTACCACGCATGGTCGAAAGCCCAGAACTACCAGTATTGTGACGTCCCTTTCTTCGAGTTCACCACCTACGACGACAGCGGCTCGGTACTCGTAACCGGCGGCTTCCCCATAATCCTCGACTCTATCGTCCGGGTAGTAGATCAGTCCCCTTTATGGGGAATCGGGCCGGTAGGCCCGCACTTTTTACGCGACCTACGCTACGCGAACTACCGCGAACGCCCGCCCGACTCCTGCTTTATGTGGTTCTACTTCGACTTCGACACGAAACAGACCGGATTCTTCAGCGACTACGACGGCATCCCCTTCACCGGCGCCGACGTCCATAACGTCAAAACCGAGACGCGCTCCCGCTTCATCCCAACCCAGGGCGCCCTATTCGCGGTGATATATAAGCCATAAACCATAACGCCTTAAGTGAGGTCATCGCGGGGTAACCAACGGGCTGACTTCGCGAAGAAACGAAGTCTCGCGACACCCGAGCGGGGTTATCGCGGGGTAACCGAAGGGACCCCGCGATACGATCTTTGTTCTTTTTAACCTGCGTAGTCTGTTTTCTCTGTGTTCTCTGTGCCCTCTGTGCGAACCCTGTTTTTTATCTTTGGAACGAACGAAAACCAGGGTATCGCGCCAAGGGGTAATCGCGGGGTAACCGAAGGGACCCCGCGATCCCCCTTTTGTTTTCTTTACGCCGCGATGCCCGTGCAAGTTATCGCGGGGTAACCAGCGGGGTAACTTCGCAAACCCACGAAGTCTCGCGATACTGATGAAGCCCTACGATCCGCATTCCCCCTCTTTATTAGTGTATAATACCCGTGAAATGATTTCCCGTTGGGAGGACAAAAATGGAAAGACCGAATAACCCCCACGATAGGTTTTTCAAAGAAGTACTGGGGAATGTCGCAAATACGCAAGCGTTCTTAGAGACCTATCTCCCGCCAGATGTCTTACAGACGATCGATGTCGGCACGATACAGGCGGAAAAGGACAGCTTCATAGAACAAGACCTGAAGGAGTTCTACGCGGATTTATTGTTTCGGGCGAACATACGAAACCGAGAAGCCTATGTCTACATTCTACTGGAACACAAGAGCTATAGCGACTATAACGTAGGTGTACAGCTGCTCAGGTATATGTCTGCGATATGGGACAAAGAAATAAAGAAACAAAAGAACAGACGACTACCGCTGATCTTACCGATAGTACTGTACCAGGGGAAAGAGAAGTGGGGAGTGTCCACGCAGTTTGCGGACAGGATCGAAGGGGTCGAAACGATGGAAGGGTCTTTG
>MWEM01000074.1 GCA_002071085.1 Thermotogota bacterium ADurb.Bin062
TCCCGCCGTTCCTCGTTCTCAAGAATCAATCCAAAGACAGGCGGCCCGGGAACTCTGGGAGGGCGCTTCCGAAGGAGACGAACATCCGTACATTCTCCGCAAGAAGGTTGAAGCCAGCGGAACCCGGCGCTCGAAGGTGGGCGTTCTCTGGAAGGACGGCGCTCTCAAGAAGATGAGCGGCGATTTCCTACTCGTACCGGCCTATGATTCGGACGGCTCACTGGTCGGCCTCGAACAGGTAACCCCGGACGGCAGGAAATACGCGCTCGGGAGCAAGGGCTTCCATATCCTCGACGATCTGAACCCCGATGCGCCTCTCATCCTTGCGGAGGGCTTTGCGACGGCGGCGAGCATCAAGGCGTTGAGCGGGGCGAATACCGCGTGCTGCTTCGGCGCGGCGAATTTCGAGAGCGCCGTCCGCGCTCTTCGGAAAGTGTTTCCGGGAGAGATTGTTGTTGCCCCCGATGCAGGAACGGACGTGCGGATACCCGGCGTTGCCGTGGTGGAACTCCCGTCCGGTTCCGAGAAAAACGACGATTGGAACGATCTTCACGCCGAACTCGGCATCGAGGACGCGAGGGCGTTCTTCAATACGGCGTGGGACAACCGCAAGGTGGCGGAGGGTGTTGTCACGGAGGCGGAGGACGAGGCGAAGGAGGCCGCGGTCGTGGAATCTCCGGCCACATCGTTCGCCCTGCAACGCCTAGGCGACATCCCGCTGGTGGAACCCCGGTTTCTGGTGGAGGATTTGTTCGAGTGCGACGCGCTCTGCCTCTTCTTCGGCGAGAGCGGCTGCAAGAAGTCCTTTGTTGCAATCGACTTGGCCGCGAGCATAGCGACTGGTGCGCCGTGGAACAGGAAGCAGACGAAAGAGGGTGTCGTGATCTACCTCGCCGGAGAAGGCGGGGGCGGCCTACCTCGCAGAGCGCGGGCATGGGAGATTCACCGAGGCATCAGTTTGAAGGACGCGCCGCTCTTCGTATCGAACCGGGCGGCTCTCTTCATGGACGAGCACGGAGCGCGAATCGTCGAGAACGAGGTTGATCGTATCGCGGAGATGGCTGGTTCGCCCGTCCTGATCGTGGTGGACACGATAGCCCGTTCGATGGTAGGCGGCGACGAGAACAGCGCGAAGGACACATCCATTTTTGTTGAACGTATCGACGCTCTCCGTCGAAGATACGGCGCATCGGCCCTGCTGATTCACCACAGCGGCCTCTCGGACAAGGGGCGGTTGCGCGGCTCATCGGCATGGAAGGGCGCTCTGGAGGCGGAGTACCTGATCGAGAAGAGCGGGGATCTCGTGACGGTGACGAACCAAAAAATGAAGGACGCTCCCGAACCCGCGCCGTTCTCTTTCGAGAGCGTGGAATATGTTGTGCTCGAAACGGCGACGGGCAAGGAGATAACCTCGCTGGCGCTGGAACCGACGGACGAGAAGCCCGCAAGGGTGGAAAGAATTTCCGCCGGACAGAAGCGTGCGCTCGACTCCTTCTATGAAGCGGCGAAGGCCAACCCGATACTCGACGAGGACGGGGCCTTTCTCGGCGTCCATGTCGAAGACTGGCGGGGATTTTTCTACGAAACGGCGACGGCTCCTACACAGAGCGGGAAACGGCAGGCTTTCAACCGTGCGGTGAAAGAACTCGTCGAGGCTGGACATCTTACCGTCAAAGACGACGTGTTCTCCCCAACATCACCGGCGGATACCCTGATAGTAAACCAGAACATCAGGAAAATGAACTTAAGTTCACAGCGTGACAGCGTGACAGAGCGTGACATTGTCACGCCATGTAACGCCGCAGACGACGATCCAAGCGTGACAAGCGTGACACACTCCTATAGGAGTGTCACGCTGTCACGGTCGCCTGTCACGCTTGAGAGCGAAACAGGAGTTGATGTAGGGGGTAAACCCGTCCTAGAAAATGAACTCGGAGCCGGACTGGAAACCCCGGAACAAAAGCCAAAAACCCCCTATCTTGAACTTCTGAAAGGGGACGAGCACGATGCAGACACGAAAGTTTCTTGACGCTATGGTGTCCGACGGAATACTCGTGTTCGTCTCCGCGAAAGGAGTTGAACTTGTCGGCCCGGAGGATCGTGTGAAAGAAGCGCGTGAGGCTTTGGAGATATTCCCTTCTCTTGAGGATGAGATCATCGCCCTGCTGAACCCGTCCGACGCGGACAAGCGCCGCTGGCTGGACGAGCAGAGCGAGGGCGTTCACGCGGAGCACCGGGCGCGGACGGCACGGCTGGAAGCGGCGGGGATCGCGGAGCCGGAACAACACGCTCTGGACACGGTGTATCGGGATCACAACAGCACGCTCCCGGCGCGGCTGAGGCCGGTTACGAGGGGGGGTGCTGCGAGATGAATTTCTGGATGAATCACGAGGATGCGGTGACGTTGTGTTGCCCGTTGACGGGGCGCTCCTGCAAGGGGCTTTTCTGTCACGCATGGGCAACTCATCCCGACGAGGCCGACGAGCGCGGCAGGTGCGGATTGCTGGCGGCGCTCGAAGGAGTGTTTAAGAAATGAAGTGTCCTTGCTGCGGATACTCGTTCGAGGAGGGGGGAACCCCTCCTCTGAGCGAGGCGCGACAGGCTATCCTCGACGACGTGCGCCGGGCTGCGGCCCCGACGAGCATACGAGAGATCGCCGGCAGACTAGGGCGGAACAGGCTGACGATCAAGAATCTGGTGCTGTCGATGGTTAAGGACGGGGTGCTGCGTAGTCCGAAGAGGGGGCTTTACATCGCTTCGGACGAGGGCGTAGTCCGAGAGGACGCGGAGGGCGAGGGCGTAGTCCGGGAGCGCGAGGATGATTCTTCTCCCCTCGGGGTGCATCTGAACCCGGCGCTGCTCGCAGAACTGGAACGCATGTATGGAGGGGGATAGCATGGGGCTTACTACAAGACAACAACGCTTCATCGAAGTATTCAACGGGAACGTAGTCGAATCGGCAAGGCTCGCTGGATATTCCGAACAGTACGCTTTGAAGCAGGCTCATATCACTCTAGGCAGAAATAGGATTATTCAGCAAGCAATACATGAGCGAGAAAGGAATAGGCAGGAACCCCTTATAGCCACAAGGGAAGAGCGGCAAAAGTTTTGGACTTCCGTCATGTTGGATGAGAGCGCCGAGATGCAGCACCGGCTCAAAGCGGCGGAATTGCTCGGGAAGTCCGAGGCCGACTTTTGCGAGCGAGTACAGGTTGACGCTTCCGTCGTGAACATCGGCTTCCTGTTCGAACCGAAACAGAGAGCGGAACTTTTGCGCGAGATCGACGACTAGGCAGAACTGCGGACTGAAAAGACAGACAGCTTATGCCGGTGCGGGGGCTGGTAAACTTTACCACCCCCTGCACCGTAGCTAGTCGTCTGTTTCCATCGCGCTTCGCGCAGGGGTGATTGACAGGCGCGTCTCATCCTGATAGACTGATGAGCATCAAGCATCCGCTCGGCGCTGTACAGGGGCAATTAGGTCCCGATAGCGACAGCAAAGGGCAGGTGCAACAAACATCAGCCCCGCGTCTTGCACCCCCGTGATTCAGAAAGCGGCCCGGCCAAGACGCGGGGCTTTTGTTATTTTCATCCCCTTGCGGTGCTCTCCCCATAGGACTTTCCGAAGGCTTCTCCCGAAAAACGATAGGCAATCCTTATCATACAACGAAAAGCATACTTCCTGTGAGTGCCGAAAAGGGCGTTTTACTGTACATCACCGAACGGTAGTGTACGTTTGAAAGATTAAATCCCTGATATGCTGGGTATTGCTATTGACAGCTAGGTAAAGTTGGTATAGAGTTTTGGCATCCTACAGAAGGGGGCGGCGGACATGGCGAAGAAGGCGACGAAAAAGCGGACGGGGGCGCGGGCAGTTTTGTATTGCCGCGTTTCGACGGAGCATCAGGTTTCGGAAGGTTCCAGTCTCGGAGCACAACAGGCACGGCTTGAAGCCTATGCCGCGTCCGCCTCTCTGGATGTCGAAGTTGTCTTGATCGAGCAGGGCGTTTCCGGTTCCATTCCGATTGGAGAGAGGCCGGAAGGAAGCAGGCTCGTTTCCATGATCGAGAACGGCGAAGTGGATCACGTGGTTTTCCTTAAGCTGGATCGCGCTTTCAGAAACGCGGCGGATGCGTTGAATACCATCGAGGCTTGGGATAAGTCCGGTGTCGGCGTTCACTTCGTGGATCACGGCGGCATGTCGTTGAACACGACGAGCGCCCTCGGAAAGATGCTGCTGACGGTGCTCTCGGGTATGGCGGAGTTCGAGCGGAATCTTGCTGCGGAAAGAACGGCGGCGGCGTTGGCTCACAAGAAGGCGAGCGGACAGGTGTATGGCCCAACCCCTTTCGGACAGGACAGAATCGGAAACGATCTTTATGTGAATCAGGACGAGATGAACGTCCTTGAACGGATGAAGGAATGGCACGCCGAAGGCGCTTCTCTCCGGGAGATTGCACGCCGTCTGAACGAGGCGGGTGTTCAGTCGAAGAAGGGCGGGGCGTGGTACGCTTCGAGCGTGCGCAGTGTTTTGTCTGCGGCGTAGAAAGGGGGTGGGAGATTGACGGCGGAAAAGCTGTACACCAAGAACGAGGCTGCGGCGCTGCTACACGTTGCCCCCTTGACATTGGAGCGCTGGCTGCGGGAAGGAAAGATCGTCGGAGTGAAGGCCGGGCGGAAATGGTGCGTAGCCGATTCGGACTTGGAGAAGTTCATCGAGAAGAACAGGACGAGATAATAAGGAAGAGGCGCTTTCCCCCCCAGGATCGCGCCTCTTCCCTTTTTGGAACATGGGTATTATAGCACAACGCGAACAGGGGCGAAAGCCCCTGTTTCGTTCTTTCCCACACAGGGGCGCGGAGGGGGTAGGGGGGGCGTACTTTTCTGGGGCGCACGATATATATATCCGTCTGTAGAAAATTTTATGCCGGAAAAAATTTTTGATTTTTTTTCTGAGATTTCGCTCCCGAAAAGCGGGGAACGCCTCATCAGTAATGAGGCATGAGAGCATTGAATTTTCAAGGCTCATCGACGGGCTTGGCATCGAGCTTGTTGATCCGGCTCCTGATATTCAAGGAGCGAGCGCAGTAGCCCTCGGGAACGAACTATTCCCCGAGGGGGTAGATAGTATCTACCTCCCTTGCGGTGGTCGTGGGTGTTGTCGGAATCGGGTCTATCATTTAATGATAAACCCGATCCCCCGGACGACTCCTCAAAGATGAGGCGTCCGATCTGGCGCCCTACCTTCCGGCAGCGAGATCCATGATGGATACCGGGAACTAGCATCCGGCGACAATCCAAAGATGGATGCTCCTCAAGGGTGTGACGCAGACGACACGGCCTTACTTTTGATAAGGGCATGACGCAGATAATACAGCCTTGAAAAGTTAAGGCTCATCCCATGCCCGGCTTAGTAGTCCGCTCACACGCACACAGGCCCCGCTGGAAGCCCTCAGAACGATCGATACACCGCAAGAGGATGATTGATACCCCTCCCCTTCCTTGGGGCGATTCTGGGGCGCTGTAGCGGCGTGCTGGAAGGGTGTAGAGAGTATCTATACCCTCCGGAAAATTTACCGGAGGGTGGAACCCGTCGAGGCAAGGCGAAAAATGAACGGGTATTGTTCGGAGGGTGTGGAAAATTTACCACAGGGTGCATAGGGTATCCATAGGCTATGCAATGGGTACCCATAGGGTATGGATAGGGTATGCTTATCAATCCATGCAACCGGTTGCACGAATGATAGAGTATGGTCAGTTCCTATGAATTCAAAGGAACTGGAAGGGTAATTTGAATTCATACGACCTTGGGCTAAATTTAGCTCAAGGTTACGGTGGGGTCCAATTGGACCCAACCGGTTAATTCAAACGAAGGTTTGTTGAATTCAACAAACCCTTTTCAAGGTGAGACAAATTTGTCCTACCTTCCCGTTGTCCTAAATTTGGGACATCGGACACGAAAAAGGACGCCTATCTCAAGGCGTCCTCTCAATGTTTCACGTGAAACATGAACTACTCACATTTCCTCGGAAGAGGCGATAGCAGCGGACTATTTTATCTCATCAAGCCTTATCCATCCTTCACCTTCCGGGCGAACTCCCACAGGCGCAAGAGTAAGATCGATTCTCCTGAGCAGATCGGCTTCACTCTCGGAAAGATCGGTGCGCAGGAACTCGCAGAATGCGGATACATCCTTCTTGTGGATTATCATCTTCTTAATCCTCCTTCTCAAGTATCTTGAACAGCGTCTCGTATCCGGTTTCAACCGGCAGATTCTCCTTGCACCACGCGAGCGCGTCCGCTCTCCGAAGTTCTTCCATCCGTCCCAAGTGAAACTCATGATCGTACCATTTCAGAAAAAGCCCTCCGTAAGGATTGACAACCATCGTCTTTCCGTTGCTCTCTCCAACCGTTGCGCTCGGGTAAAACGTGTAGTCTATTTTCATATCGTTTCTCTCCCTTCCTGTGGCCGCTCAGAACGGCCCTACAATGAATGAAATCCCGCAAGAGGGTATGAGTATTCCCCTCTCCCTTGGGGCGCTCTTAGGGCTTCCCTATGGTGCGTACTCTAGCCGGGCGCGGCGGCTCGTCGTTCAACAGGCGCATGACTCCGGCAGCGGCGTGTTCTCGGTGCTTGTCGGTATTCGATATGGCGAGATAGCGGCGCGTCATTGAAAGATCGGCATGTCCCATGATGGATGCGAGTGTGAACGCGGAGACGCCGTTTCGGAGCATCAGGAGCGCGGCGCAATGACGCAGGGCGTAGGGGGTGGCCTTAACCTTGGATGCTGTGGAGTATTTCTTGAAGGCATGTCCGTACGATGTTTCCTTGAAAGGCCCTCCTGTTTCGGTGCAGAAGATGGTGGCGTCCTTCCAAGATGGATGGTGCATCAGGAGCAGGCGCTTCATAAGAAGCACCGTCGATTCTGATACCGGCAGGGTGCGGGCGACTCTCGTTTTGGACACGCAGGCGCGGACTTCTATTTCGCTCCTGTCGGCGCGGAGATCATCCGGCAAAAGGCGAAGCCCTTCTCCGGGGCGAATGGCTGTATCGAGTTGGAGATTCATCAGGACGAAATCGCGGAACCCGGCGAATGTCTTTTGATTCGGCTGGCGGAGCAGCTTCTTCAATTCACTCTCGGGAATGTCGATCACTCTTCCTTGGGGGCGCTTCTTCTTTATGCCGTCGAGCGGGTGGCGTGAACCCCGGAAGTATCCTTCATCGGCGCACCAGTTCCAGAAGCAGCGGAGGTAGGAATACCTGAGATTGAAGGACGTCGGATTGCTGTAGCCCGCGAGGTACTCCATCGTGCGCTCTCTCGGGAAATCAAGAGCGTCGGGATACAGGCGAAAGAACTTCGCAAGGTGGTAGCCGTAATCCTTCATCGTCTTTTCCGAAAGGCCGCAGGCGGCTTTGTACAGGAGGAAAAGCTGAATCAGATCGGCGGGGCGCAGTTCTCGGTGTTCCTTACAAATGGGTACGGCGCACATCTAAACATCAACTCCTTTGTGGTTGACATTCACAAAAAAGCCGATGCTCAGATCGCACGCTGGACTAAACGCAGGGAGTGTGGTTTTTCAGGAGGTAAGGCGTACTGTGTATACCGTTGCAACAATAGCTTGAAGCCTTGCAAATACTGGACGATGATGGTATTATTCCACGGCATGCGTGCGAGAGTGGTGGAACGGCAGACACGCTGGACTTAGGATAAGGCATCTTTTTTCACAATCTCCCAACCCTTGGTAGCACCGGCTTTTCCGTTTTCAAGTTACCAAAATCGCACGCTGTAGCGGTTTCAACCTACTTAACATTTCACCTTCAGGGCGATTCTCTGACTATCAGGGAATCGCTTTTTTCGTTCCGCATCCCCTCCCCCGAATACCGCACGCTGGACAAGTGCAACTTATCTCATCCGTTGATTGCCGTCAAGCTATGACTTTTCAAAGGGTGCTTAAAGCACGTACTCTCATAACATCTACACGTTTGTCTAGAGGCGTTGTAGTTCATGCACCGCAAGGGGTGGTAGTGTTAGTCAGACGAAAAGCAGCTTAATAAAAATCGTGATACGTTGCTTGACGAAATTGTGCGCTTCGTGCGATAATGATTACAATGCGACAACGGGTCCAGTGGTGAGCATACCCAATATCACGAGTGCGGATAGCAACAAAACCTCGAAAACAGAATGAAGAAATCCGCACCGAGGACATCTTACGGAGGCAGAGGCCACAAAAGGCGTGGCATGTTTCGCACCAAAAATTCGAGTAGAAAGGAGGTGGATCACATGACAACGGAAATCAAAATAGCGCGGCTGCGGAGAGGACTTCAACAGAAGGACATGGCCCAGAAGATCGGGCTTCACTACAGCATTCTCAGTGGCATCGAGTGCGGGCGCATCGTTGGCAACGCGAGACAGCGGGCTGCGATTCTCGGGGAACTCGGCGGAGACGAGGCTGATTTTTTCGATGTGAACGGCCTTGCGCGAAAGGCGGAATAGGCAAAGAAAAAGCCCGCTGCGGCAAGCGGGCGAAAAAAGAGAGGAAGGTTTTCTATGGGAAAGTATATCAAATCAGTAGGGAATAAGCAAGAGCAATTCACCGCAAGGGGTGGGGAGAATCTCACACTTCTTGCGGAGGGCGGTTTCGTGTCGGAGATGATCTCGGTCGCGGACGAGCAG
>MWEM01000075.1 GCA_002071085.1 Thermotogota bacterium ADurb.Bin062
CTTACGAAACAGTTCCTTGACCAACCAGAAACCGCTGCCCTCGTCTCCCAGTAAGTATCCCCAACCGCCGGAACGCACCCTCTTCCCTTCTTCGTCCTTTCCAAGCACGATCGAGCCGGTGCCGCAGATGACCAGAACCCCGGATTCTTTGCCGAAGTTGGCATAGTAGGCCCCATCCGCGTCCGGTAAGATACGGCAGACGGTCGTTGGAAAGATCGTGTCGCACAATGCTCTCACCTTGTCGAATTCCGGTTTCCCATCGATGCCGGCCATCGACAGCGTGAGGGCGTCGACCATCGGCACCTTGTGCTTAAGAAAACGGAGGATGTTCTCTATCTCTTTTTCTCCCGCGGAAAGAAAGTTCGCGTTCTTTTCGAGAGTTTCTTTCCGGATGAGGTTTCCGTCGCCACTCATCCAAGTCGCGCGTAGGGTGCTACCTCCGGCGTCGATCGCGAGAAAAGTCTTCATTTCGGTTTCACCTTCATAGCCCGCCTCAAAAAACCGCCGTGCTTTTCCAAGGCTTCGCGGGCTTGTTCTGGGGTCATATCGTTGATAATCTGCAAAATCGCCTGTTTCGCTTTCCAATTCGCCTTAATCAATTCGGATTTCGCGCGTTCGGGGGATTCGCCGGTGCTCTCCTTGACGATCTTTATCGCCCGTTCCCGGAGCTTTTCGTTGAGAACGACGACGTCGATCATAAAGTTTTGAAAGACCTTCCCCATTTTGACCATCGTCGCGGTGCTGATCATATTCAAAACCATTTTCTGGGCGGTGCCAGCCTTCAGCCTTGTGGAACCAGTCAAGACCTCCGGCCCCGTCACAACCCTCACCACGGTGTCTGCTAGTGGCGCGATTTCGGGCTTTCGCACATTGCAGATCAGCGCGGTGGGGCATCCGATTTCCTTCCCCTTTTTGAGGGCACCCTTGACGAATGGCGTTCTCCCGCTTGCCGTGACACCGATGATGTAATCAGTTTTTCGGACGGCCCTGCTGACGATCTCTGTTTCTCCCGAAGCCTCCTGATCTTCGGAACCTTCTAGGGCTCTGAAAACGGCCTCGGTTCCGCCGGCCATAATCGGGATAAACAGGTCCGCAGGCGCGTTGAAAGTGGGGATCAGCTCGACGGCGTCGATGATGGCCAACCGTCCGCTCGTTCCGGCGCCGACGTAATAGATCTTTCCCCCGTTCTCTATCGTCGAAAGACACGTCGCCACAACTTGTGAGATCTCTTTCAGGGCATCCCTTATCGCCAGGGGGATCGTCGCGTCTTCTTCGTTCATCGCCTGCAACAGTTCGCCGATTGAGAACTGGTCCAGGTCCATCGTTTTGGGGTTCCGTTTTTCGGTGTCCAAGTTTTCTAACATCACGTTTCTCCTTCTTTCACGTATTCGGATTTTATTGTTTTTTCAACGTTGAAGCCAGCAAGATCGAAGCGATGCTGCCGAGAACGCCAATCACCTTATATGAAGTGGGTGTGAAGCGTTTCTGCTTACTTTCGGAGGTAAACAGCAGGAGGTAGCCGATGGTACTCCCCGCTCCCGTGATTTCGGCCAAAAGTGCTTCTAGAAAAGACCCTTCTGTGTCGCCAAAACCCCCGGGGTCAGAATGAGGAGCGCGGGAGGGGTTGACAACGTGGGCCGTCGTCAGAAACACATTCGCGTCATAGAATCGGGTGGCCGTGTGGGTTTTCAGCACGTGGAAAACAGAGGGGTCGATCGGATCCCTTTTCAGGGACTGTGGAACCGCGCCGAGCGAGAAATGCGAGCGCCAACCGCCATTTTCCGCAAGAACCAACATTCCGCCATCGGCTTCCGGGATCAAGAGCCGGGCGTGTTCGAGAAGCTCGTGAAGGTAGTCTTCTTTAACGAGTAACGCTTTTTCGTAAAGCGCGTTGGTGGTGAGGATGAGTTGTTCGAAGGTCTTGAGGGCCTCCGAATCTTTTCTTGCCTCCTCCTCTTTTTCCTGAAGGAGAAGCCTTTGTATCGTCTTTTCCGCTTGAAGGGCGTCGATCCGGGCTTTCAACGCCGCCGTCTCTCGTTTCGAAGCTTGTAAAAGCTCTAAAAACAAGAAGAAGAGATAGACGAGGACTCCCAGAATGAAAAAACCTATCGGACTCGGGATACTCCGGTAAACGTGCCAACCGTCGAAAACGAGGCCGGATAGAACGGCCGCGTAGCCGATCGTCAGCCATATCGACGAGGAGCGGAAGGAACGAACGAGAAAGAGGCACAGATTACCGGCCAAGAGAAGGATACCGACCATCGGAATTCTGAAAAGGAGCAACAGTGTGCCAATACCGTCGATAACGAGGAGGCGATTGAAGAAGGTTTTATCGGCGGAGTCGAGATTCTGTCCGAGCGCGAAGAAAACGAAAAAGTAAACGACCCAGCGGAACAGGAGGCTTTCGTTCTGTGGGGAGAAAAGAATTCCGGGAACGAAGGCCCTTTGAGAGGAGGCCAAGAACAGGGCCACCAAGCCGAAGGCCAGAAGACCAACGATTTCCACCGCGTTGGCGAGGGGCGCGTCCGACTCCTTTTTACTGGGCGAGCGAAGGAGAAAGGTATGAAACGAGAGGTTCAGCAGGGAAAAACCGGCGAACCAGAAAGGGGAATGCTCGCGGTAAAAATGAAGAGCCTCTCTCTTGAAGGCGACGACGAAACTCGCGGGCCACAGCCCTGTGAAGAACGGCAACGCCGATCCGCCCGAACCGGGTGAGACCAGGCACAGCTGAGCTACTATAAAGAACAGCAGGTTAATCACCAAAATCGAAAAACACAGTATGATCGCCTTTTTGATTCCGGACGACTCCATCCGACACCTCTTCCGGCAAACAGGAATCAGGAGCGCAAAAAACGGCGGACTCCCTGGTACCCTTCCTCATATAGAACTGACACATCCTGCCGAGAATCCTCGACGGGTGCGTTTAGCTTGATGACCCAATTGAACTGTCTCAAAACCCTTCTTTTCAATTCGAGGGTCCGATACAAGTCCGCGGCCAAGAGTATCTGCATCGCAGACTCAAACGGCGCGTGCTCTTCGTCGGGACCGGCATCCAAACACACGTGGAAATGGTGGTCCGCGAAGGGCTCGTAGCGTGAGGCTACCCCTTGGAAACTATCGGTGCTGATCACCAGTCGATCTCCGATCCGGATGGGTTCAAAAAAGGGGAGAAAGGCCGTCGCCCCCTTTAGGACCGTGCGGTCGTGTATGGGCAGAAAGACCTCGCAGGCGAGCGGGAGGTCAAAGGCTGAAGCGAAGACCGGTATCTGACTCTTTCTCTCCCCCACGAACCCGAAACGCGCGTCCACGAAGTCCGAAAACCTCTTAGAATTCGAGAGTTGAAGCTTCTTTTTCGATTGCTGGGACTTCACCAGAATCAGGAAGTCCTCGATCATTTGCGACGCTTTCGACGTCTCTTTTCCGAGATTGATCAGGCTATGCGTTTTCAGGCTGCCGCAGAGCTCTTTTCCGAATGAAGAGAAGCAATCGGCCGTCTGCTCCAAGCCGAAAAAGGCGTAATAGGCGGCGATAAGGCTGCCGATTCCGGTGGAGACGAGGCACAAAGGGCGCCCCAAGTTTTCTTCCAACGCCTTCAGAGCCCCGACGCTGCGGAGCGCCGTTTCACAATCCCCATTGAGGTACACTAGATAAGCGATAGCCGATCGATCTCCTTTTCATAGATATCGGAAAGGATTTTGTCGCTCTTCTCGATGATCTCGTCAACGCGGTCGAAACGGAACCATTCGATATCGAGCGAGTCGAAATAGATGGCGAGTTGCGCCCGCTCCATATCCATTTTCACGAGCCGTTCCCCTTTGAGGTCATCGACGTGTGCGATGAGGTCGAAGATGTTCTCGAAACGCTGTTTCTTGGGCACGTAGCTCACGTCGACGCCGATGACGGTCTTTGCGCCTAGGCGGTAAGCTTCCTCAACGGGGACGACACGGGTCACGCCGCCGTCGACGTAGTGGCTGCCGGCCAAGGGAACGGGAGCGAAGGCGCCGGGCACGGCAGAGCTCGCGCACACCGCATCGGAGATGAAACCGTAATCGAACAGCTCTTTTTTCCCCGTTTGCGCATCCGTCGCCACGATCCCCAGGGGGATTTTGGTATCGCTAAAGCGCGCTTTCCCAAAGATCGAAGAAATGAGGTCATAGAGGAAATACTCGTTCATCATTGAACGTGTCGCGGTGGTCTTGTAAGCGGCGGACAGCTTACCGGTCAGGGAGACCTTACCTTGAAGCGTACGGGTGAGCTCGAGGATGTTTTTCGCGCTCTTTTCCACGAAATAGCCTAAGAGTTTCTCTACGGTGCGGATATCTTTGAACAACGCGAAGGCGCTACCGATGACGGACCCCATACTGGACCCCGTGATGACGGACGGAACCATTTCTTTAGCGCACAAACGCCGTAACACCGCCACGTGAGCGAACCCTCTCGCGCCCCCCGCCCCCAAAGCAACGCCTAAGCCCTTCATCTGCCCTCCCCCTTTTGTGAAGTATTATATCACAAGGCGGGCTCTCTAAAGGGCACGCCGCTGGGGACGTCAAACGCCTGGGAGCGCCAACTTTTAAGTTAGCATGTTCTCCGGGAAGGGCCTGGGAACGCTTGGGAACGCCAACTTTTAAGTTGGCATGTTTTCCCAGAAGGCCTTGGGAACAGCGCTGGGAATGCCTGGGAACACCAAACTTCAGTTTGGCAGGTTTTCTGAGAGCGCCTGGGAACACCAAACTTCAGTTTGGCAAGTTTTCTGTGAGAACGCCTGGGAACGCCAACTTTTAAGTTGGCATGTCTTCTATGTTCTCATCCCTCTCTCCGTGCCCTCTGTGTTCTCTGTGCGAACCTCTTCTTTTGTCTTCTAGAAACCTTGCCAATCTAAAGATTGGCGTTCCCAGAACAGCGTTCCCAGCGCGCGACATTCACGTAAAACCCGCTAACGTTTCAGTGGCTCATCACGACCTTCAAGCTTTCGACGAACATCTGTGGCATCTTTCGATTTCTGAAGTTCGGGTCCTTGTCTAGAGACCCAAGGAAGGTTTCGAGTTGGGATTTATGCTCTTGCAGGTAGGCAAGGCGCTCGAGGTAGTGGCGCATTTGATCGATCTCGAGGTCTCGAACGACGGGGCCGTGACCCGGAATGATCTGCTTATGGCGCTCCTTCTTGAGCGTTTTCAGGACCTTAATCCACGTTTTAATATGGCTATCCGCAACGATTTCCGGGTGATACTGGCTGACGACGAGGTCGCCGGTGATCAAAATTCCATACTTCGGGATACGGATCACAATAGTATCCGGGGTGTGCCCCCCCACATTCTCCAGAAACAGGTCAAGGCCACCGAAAGAGAGCTTGTACTCCCTATCGAAGGTGATCGAGGGTGGGACGATGATGAGGTTCTCCTTCTCCAAAAGGGGCTCCTTCTGGATCACGTAGCCGATGTATGTTTTGTCCATCTTACGAAAGAATTCTTCCGAGGTTTTACAGCAACACAAGGGGGCGTTAAACCCCGAATTCCCAAAGGTGTGGTCGGGGTGGTAGTGGGTATTGACGACCAAGGCCACCTCGCTGTTGAGCAGCCTTTGAACCGTCGTTTTTACCTGTTCCGCTTTGGAAGGAAAAAGCGAAGAATCGACGATAATCGTGCCTTCCGAAGTCGTCACCGAAACGATATTTGAACCTCCAAAAGGGTTATCATACACGATAATACCGGGCGCTATCTCTTTCAAAAAGATACTCCTCCAACCGTCCTGCGTTGTAATCTAAAAGTTATTTACCACTATACGTTTCTATAAAGAGCGTGAGAATTCCTTTCTAAAGAAGGCAGAAAGACGGTCGGAACGTCTGGGAACTCCGCAGGGCTGGGAGCACAGAAAACATTGTTCGCACAGAGTACACAGAGAACACAGAGGGGAGATTCAAACTGGGGACGCTCGAGGACGCTTGGGAACGCCAACTTGTAAGTTGGCATGTTCTCTGAACTTCAGTTCGGCATGTCTTCTATGTTTTCACTCCTCTCTCCGTGCCCTCTGTGTTCTCTGTGCGCAACTTTTTTGTATTCTAGAGAACGCCCGGGAACGCCGGACTTTAGTCCGACATGCTTTCTATGTTTTCATCCTTTCTCTGTGCCCTCTGTGTCCTCCGTGCGAACCCTTCTTTTATCTTCTATAAGTAACGCCAATCAAAAAGATCGGTGTTCCCAGTGTGCACTTCTCCGTGCCATCCGTGCCCTCTGTGTGAAACCCCAAAACCTTCCGTTCGCACAGAGAACACAGAGGGGAGATTCAAACTGGGGACGCTTGGGGACGCTTGGGGACGCTTGGGGACGCTTGGGAACGCTTGGGAACGCCAACTTTTAAGTTGGTATGTTTTCTTCAACTCCATCCGGTATGTCTTCTATGTTTTCATCTTTCTCCGTGCCCTCTGTGCCCTCCGTGCGAACCCGTCTTTCCTCTTTTTTGGCGTTCCCAGGGCCTTCCCAATGTGCACTCTCCGTGTTCTCTGTACCCTCCGTGCGAACCCGTCTTTCCTCTTTTTTGGCGTTCCCAGGGCCTTCCCAGTGTGTACTCTCCGTGCCCTCTGTGCGCTCCGTGCGAAACCCTTTTTTCTTTTTTTGGCGTTCCCAGAGCGGCGCCCCCGGGCGTTTACGTTCTATCCCCTTACGGTGGGGATTTCCCGCCAGCAGGTGGTATAACGAGGTGTCACGTTTTCTTTTCTATCCTGATGTGCCTTACGAGTCCCGATAGAACCAAACTGAACGACATTTCTACGGATGTTTTGGTTCAGGCGATCGACCAGTTCGACAACCTGCTGCTCCTTTTGTTGAGACTCGAGGTCCTCGAACAGGGACTGTTGAACCCGGGCGCGGGGGTAGATACCGGAGAAGTACACGCCGGCTTTTTTATAGAAGTAGCCATAAAGGTAAATACGTTTGAGCCCCTCGCGCGCCAAGCGCAGCATCTCGATCGTGTTATCCGTTGGGCGACGAAAAACGATCGGTTGGCTGCCCAGGTAAGCTTCTTTGGCAAAACGAGAGGTCATCACGAAGATCGTCATCATATTTGCGCAACACTTTTCAAAACGCAGCTTTTCCGCACCGCGACTGACGTGAGCGGCCAAGGCCTCGAACAATTTCTCGAAGTCCAAGATCGGCTCTCCAAAACTACAGGAGTGGATCAAGCTCTTCCGGGTTTCGGGTGGGGCGATCGTGATACAGGGCTCGCCGTTCAATTCCTTCACCATCCGCAAGCCCACGACGCCCATCATCTTTCGTATAGTCGTGAGATCGGCGGTTTTGAGTTGGTAAATGGTATCGATCCCCTTCGCGTGGAGTTTCTTCCCCCAGCGATGGCCGATCCCCCATATCTCGTCGATCGGGTAACGCATCATCCAGGAATCGGTCTCATCGGAAAAAGCGGAGAAGACGCCTTGGTACGGGGCGTGTTTTTTCGCGAGGCGGTTGGCAAATTTGGAAAGCGTACGGGTTGGCCCCCAACCGATCGACACGGGAATACCGGTCCATCGACGAACCGTGTCACGGATCTCTTTACCGAAGGCTTCGAGGTGATCCAGTGGAAAAGCTCGAAAAGACAAAAAGCTCTCGTCGATCGAATACAACTCGATATCGGGGCAAAACCCCGACAACGTTTGCAAAATCCTTCGGGACATATCGCCGTAGAGCGCGAAGTTTGAGGAGAACGCGATAACCCCGTGCCGGTCGAGCTCTTTACGAATCTTGAAATAGGCGGTTCCCATAGGAATACCCAACGCTTTAGCCTCTGGGGAACGCGCCACGATACAGCCGTCGTTGTTAGAAAGAACCACGACCGGCTTCCCCTCCAGTTTCGGATTGAAAACCCGTTCGCAAGAGACGAAAAAATTGTTGCAATCCACTAAACCATAGACCCGTTGACGCATACGCCCACCGACCATATCCCAACCAGGAGAATCCTGTGCAATACTTAACGCTTAACGATACCAAAAAACTGTGAAAAAAGCAACCGGCCCGAGAACGCTTAGGAACGCTCTGGAAGGCGCGCTGGGAACGCCTTCAGGACGCCGCCAGAGCGGCGGACTTTAGTCTGGCATGTCTTTTTGTTTTGGGAACTTCTGGGAACGCCAACTTTTAAGTTGGCATGTTTCACAAGATAAAACAGGATTTCGCACAGAGAACACAGAGTACACAGAGAACGCAGAGGGAGATTCACGCTAGGAGCGGCGGAGAACGCCACACTTCAGTACGGCATAGGGATTTCTTGGGTCATCGCGGGGTAACCAACGGAACCCCGCGATCCGCTCTTTCGCATTATCGGTAGAAAGGATTCAGAAACTGGAAAAAAGCGCAGATGTGTAGCGCGCCTTTGCGGAAAGAAAAATCGCTTACGCCGCGATATATGTTCTCTCCGCGTTCTCCGTGCCCTCTGTGCGAACCCTTCTTTTATCTTCTAAAAGTCAAGCCAACGCCTTAAGTACGTAGATCCCGTTCAACACGAGGAGCTCTTTCGCGGAAGACGTGTATCCGCTTTGGGAGAACGCCGCGAAAAAAGTTTTCGGGCTTTTTTCGTTGATTATATTCTTGATCTCAACC
>MWEM01000076.1 GCA_002071085.1 Thermotogota bacterium ADurb.Bin062
ATGAACACTACAGCGTCTCCCACACCACACTGTTCCGCTTTCTTCAATCTCACGAGGAGTTCTGGGCAACGATGAAAAATCGCTTGTTCTCGCTCTTCAGAAGACAGATGGTGGGGGAAGGCACAAGCCGACACCGCCACATTCTGGTCATCGACGACACTCAGATCCCTCGCCGAGGGAAGTTGATACCGTTTGCTTCCAAGCATTATGACCATTGCGACAAAAGGTTTATCCTCTCTCAGGTCATCCTGACCATAGGTGAGGTAAAGAACAAGGTCTTCCAACCGTTGGATATGCTCTTTGCCAAATCTTCAAAAGAGGAAGGGGAGCCCTATCGCTCTAAGATAGAGATGGCCATATCCTGGCTCAAAGATCATTTCATACGTCACGCGATAATCATTGCAGACAGTTGGTACACGAATGCGCCCCTGATAGAATCTTGCAAGAAGCTGTTCGAGTCAGACTTCATCGGCCGGTTCAAGAGCAACATCATTCTATGTGTTGATGGAGAATGGAAGAAAGTGAAGGAATTGGTGGCTAACGCGACTATGAACCGTACGTTTAGGTTAGGAAATAAGGTCATCCGCTATCGGACTTATGATGCCGAAGTTCAATCCTTAAGAATACCGGTGAGAGTCGTGGTGACGGAGCTGGAAGACGGTTCACGAGCCCTTTTAGCCTGTACCGATATAAGCCTTCCGAGCGAGGCGATCATCGAGTACTATTCCCTCCGATGGACGATAGAGTCATTTTTCAAATTCGCAAAGCAGAACCTCTCTTTGGCGAAATGCCATTCGCGTAATGAAAACGCGCAAAGCCATTTTTTGATCCTGATAGCGATCGCTTATCTGATTTTCAATGACCTGCTAAAAATGCTACAAACGTCAGAAGAAAACTTGACTCATTGTAGATTATTTTATTTCATTAGAAAGGCAGTTTCGATTTTCGCTGTAACCTATTTCTCTCGGCCTTCTGTAAGAACAACGGAATCCTTTTTTTCTGAGTGCAGGTATTCAAAGGCTTCACAGCGTTTGTTGGGTTTGTTGTTACATACACGCACAGGATGAGTTTTCTATACATTAACGAATCCGTTTCGAAGGTAATGGGCGTGACCGCGCAAGCAGTGATGGAAGACGCGAACGTTTTGCTGGATAAGATGGATCCGGAAGACAGAATGATGAACCTCCGGAAGGCTCGGGAGTCAGCAGGGGCTCTGAAACCATACAATTTTGTTATCCGCACGACTGGGTCCGGCAAACCAAAGTGGATCGAAACCCATGCTGCTCCCACTCGTCTACCGGATGGGAGTATCTTGTGGGACGGCTTCTTCTTGGATGTCACCGAACGAAAAAACGCCGAAGACCGGTTGCAGGAGTCGAACGAACGTTTGAAAGCGGTGATGGACAGCATCGACTCCTTCGTCTACATCGCCGATATGGACACTTACGAGCTGCTTTTTATGAATGAACCGCTCATCAGGGCTTGGGGAGAAATAGAAAAAGGAGCGCTATGTTGGAAAACCATACAGAAGGATCAGGATGGTCCTTGCCCCTTCTGCACCAATCACCTGCTGGTCGACAGGGACGGGAAACCGACTGGGGTATATCAATGGGAGTTTCAAAACACCGTCACCGGTAGATGGTTCGAATGCCGCGATCGCGCCATTCGATGGATTGACGGACGCACCGTCCGTATGGAGATCGCCACCGACTTCACAAATCGTAAATTAGCGGAAGAGGCCCTACGCGAGAGCGAAAACAAGTTCAGCACGCTGTTTTCCGCGATGAACGAGATGGTCGTCCTTCAAGAACTCGTACGAGACGAAAACAATAAACCGGTAGACTACCGCATTCTGGACTGCAACGACACCTTCACCAAGATCACGGGGGTAGAAAAGAAAATGGCCGTCGGTAAGCTCGGTTCCGTGGTTTACCAATCTGATCCGCCCCCCTATCTCGAAATATTCGCGGAAGTCGCGTCAACCGGAAAGCCGCGCCGCCACGAAACCTATTATGCCCCATTCAACAGATACTTTTCCATTTCTTGTGTCTCCACCGGAATAGATAGATTCGCTACTGTCACGACCGATGTGACCGATTCACGGAAAGCGGAGAAAATTATAGAAGAAAAGAACAAAGAACTGGAGCAGATCATCTACGTCGCCTCTCATGACTTGCGTTCCCCCTTGGTGAATGTCGATGGGTTCAGCCGCGAATTGGAATACGTGATCGACGATTTTAAAAAACTCCTGAACACTGAAGAGTCAAACTCCGTTTCTTTTGAAACTGTTTTCCGTTCCGCTTTACCCGACTTGGAGGACGCGCTTCGACACATCCGCGCGAGCGCCCTTCAGATGGATGCCCTCCTCAAAGGGTTACTCCGCCTATCTCGTTCCGGAAGAGCCGCAATGACGATCGTCCCATTGGAGATGGATCTCGTCGTTCAAAATGTCCTCTCTGCAATGGACTACCAGATCACGACCGCCGGAGCACAGATAGACGTAGAGCCGCTACCGAATTGTTACGGAGACGAGGTTCTCCTCACACAGGTGATGACAAACTTGATCGGAAACGCCATCAAGTACCTCGACCCTAAAAGACCGGGGAAAATCCGGATATCCGGCACGGTCCACTTGAGAAACAGCATCTACTGTGTGGAAGACAATGGGATCGGTATCGCCTCCGAACATCAGGAGCAGATTTTCCAGCTCTTCCACCGGTTGAATCCGGCCAAAACCGATGGAGAGGGCCTGGGACTGACCATCGTAAGGCAGATCGTCAGCCGTCACGACGGAAGGGTCTGGGTCCAATCCGAGCTCGGAAAGGGTAGCAAGTTCTGCTTCGAGATACCGACGAAGAGGCAACCGTCTCCACAAAAAGAGAGCCCGTCGCCAAAAACCCTTACCTAAGGAGGGAACTGTTCTACTATGAGAGAAACGCCTAATAATCGGGCGAATAAGTTGAGCGCCACCGAAATCGGCTTTTCTTATCATACGGGCGTCCGGGACGCTCGCGGCCTTATGACGGACCTAGAGTTCATCGACGTGGACCCCTCTTTTGCACGCCTCGTAGGCGTCGAGCGCGATCGGATCGTCGGTTGTCGCGCTAGGGCAATACTCCCGCAACCCTTTCAGGCCGCGCCCGATTGGCTGACCGCGTTCGCCAATGAAGAATCCGATCGACGCTTTCGTTCCTCTTGGATAGAGGTCCCGGGCGAGGGAGGCACGTTCTTGATCCTTACCTGCAGAGGGGCTCCCGACCGAACGGACCATTTCTTTTCCTTCCTGTTTAAAGCCGCAGACGAAAAAAGCCTTCTTTACACCCTGGAAAAACGCGAAGAACGGTGGCGCTATGCCCTGGAGGGAGGCGAGGTGGGGGTCTGGGATGTCAATGACGAAACGGGGGAAGCCTACTACTCACCCATTTGGAAGAGTATGCTGGGTTACGAAGACCACGAAATAGGAAACCGGAACGAAGACTGGGAATCACGAATCCATCCGGAAGACCGTGAGTCCGTTTTCCTCGAGATTCGCGAGGAACGAGCCCAGAGGTCGCCGATATCCAAACACGAACACCGTTTGCGGTGCAAAGACGGATCCTATAAGTGGATCCTCTCTTTGGGAAAATCGATCGAGCGCGCGCCCGATGGCCGGTCCCTGAGGTCCGTCGGAGTCCACATCGATATCGGCGAAAGGAAACGGATAGAAGAATCGCTCAAGCAAAGGGAACAAGAGCTGCGTGTGATTTTGGAGACGACGAAAGACGGCTTCTACACCACGGACAAGAACGGACAATTCCTCAGCGCTAACGAAGCTTTTTTACATATGGTGGGGTACACATTAAAAGAGCTGCTCGCGTTGCGCTTCGCAGACCTAAGCGCCTTTCAAACGGAAGAAGAGATCAATGCCAGGAATCAGCGGATAGAGACCAATGGGTTCGAAGTCTTCGAAACTCGTCTCCGTCTGAAAAACAAGAAGTCGGCTTTTTTCGAGATTTCGGCCTCTTTCTTGACCCATTCGCAAAAGATCATCTGCTTCTGTAGGGACACCACCGAAAGGCACACGATGGAAGAACAGCTGCGCTTGGCGAAACAACAAGCGGAAGAGGCGAACCAGGCCAAGACCCGCTTTCTTTCCACGATGTCCCACGAACTGCGAAACCCCTTGAACAGTATTTTGGGGTTTACCGAACTCCTATTCGATTCCTCGCTCACCCAAGAGCAGCGAAAGTTCACGCAGTACATCTCCAGCTCCTCACGGCTTCTACTCGATATCATAGGCGAGGTTCTCGACATCTCTAAGATAGAAGCGGGCAAGATGGATCTGGCGCCGCTCCCGAACGACCTGAGAAAAGTGTGCGCCGAAATCGTGCAACTCAACCTCCTTCGAGCAAAAGAAAAGGGTATCGAACTCCGTATGAAATTCGACGAACGACTTCCTGAGAGTATGGTTTTTGATGCGCTCCGGCTCCGACAGGTGTTGATGAACCTCATAGGAAACGCGGTAAAATTCACCTCGGTGGGAGGCGTTTCTTTGCGTGTCGCCCTGAAGGATCCGAAACGACAGGATGGAAAACAGTTCGTACAATTCGAAATCGAAGACTCAGGGATTGGGATGACGGAAGAAGCCCGTCGACGAGTGTTTTCTGAGTACGAGCAAGCCGACTCGACGATTAGTCGGCAGTATGGAGGCACAGGATTGGGTCTCTCTATTTCTAAAAGGATCCTGAACTTGATGGAAGCCTCTCTACAGGTGAAGAGTATACCCGGTGTGGGGTCCGTCTTTTCTTTCGCCATACCGCTAATCATCCCGGAAGACAGACCGAAAAAAGAAGCGGATGCGAAGGCTTCTAAAAAACCCACATTCGAGAGCGATCTCAAGAAGAAAATACACGTGTTGCTCGTGGAAGACGAACCCGTGAATCTCTTTCTAGCCAAAAAGCTGCTCGAGAAAGTGAGCCCCGACATCGGCATCGATCAGGCGACCAACGGAGAGGAAGCATTGGAAAACTTCCTAAGGGCGCAACCGGACATCATTTTTATGGATATCCATCTGCCGATATTGGATGGTTACCAGACAACGGCGAAGATCAGGCATTTTGAGGAAACGATAGGCGGACGTGTCCCCATTATCGGTGTCACAGCGATTACCGGAAAACAACAAATTGAGGAGTGCTACTCTTCCGGAATGGACGATGTTCTCCTTAAACCTCTTTCAGCGGTGGCTTTCGAAGAAGTCCTCCGCAAGTGGATACACCCGTAAACAGCCGCACGACGAGGCCCAAACCGAAAAAAAAGGCCGACGGTTTCAGAGCGCGAAGATGGTAGAATAGACACAGGAGGAGAAGCTATGAAACAAGAAGTCGTTATCTTGGAAGCAGAAGACGAGGAAGGTCACGCCGATTTGATCCGCAGGAACCTGAGTCGGGCGGGGATTACAAACAAACTGCTGCTTTTCAAGGACGGGCAGGAGATCTCTGATTTCCTATTCAGAAATGGAGACGGACCGCACCGTGAACCAGGCATTCGCTACGTCCTACTGTTGGACATCCGCATGCCGAAGGTGAGCGGGACCGAGATCCTCAGAAAAATAAAAGCAGATCCGGAATTGAGGAAAATGCCAGTAATTATGATCACCACCTCTGATGATCCATACGAAATAGAGCTGTGCCATAAGTTGGGATGCAACAACTTCATCACGAAACCGGTGGAATACGAAGCCTTTGCCAATGCCATTCGGCAGTTAGGTCAGTTCTTGTCTGTCGTCCAAATTCCTAAAGTCAACGGGGTCGTTTAGCACTCGTCACCCCTGCGCTTTACGACAGCATAGATTCGCTTCACATTCGAAGGAGGAAGCGTTGTGAGTGATATTTCCACCAAATCGCCTCATAGATCCCGTTGCGTATTGGTCGTGGAAGACGATGAAGGTTTGCAAAAACTGATTATTAAAAGAATGCAGAAAGCGGGATACCAGACCTTAGGAGCGAACACCGCACGAGAAGCGCTTAAACTGGTTCTTCAATGGAACGAGGAGAATTCCGAGCTGGTCCTGCTCTTGGATCAGAACCTTCCCGATATGACCGGGCGTGAGATGTTAGAAGTCCTAAAAAAGCAAAACTCCCGTATTCCGTTCGTGGTTATGACGGGGCAAGGTGACGAACGGCTCGCCGTCGAGATGATGAAACTCGGGGCAGCCGACTATCTACTGAAGGACCTCAACCTCATCGATCTACTCCCCGAAGTGTTCAACCGGTTGTTCGCCAGACTGGAGACAGAGCAGCGGCTGAAAGCGGCTGAAACCCTCATCAGGGCGGCAGCGGAAGAACACCGGATTCTTCTGGACAATATGCAATTCCAGGTATGGTATCTCACCGATCCCTTGACATATGGCGCGGTCAACGAAACCCACGCCGCGTTTCTTGGGGCGAGGAAAGAGGAGTTAGAATATAAGAATAAGCTCTCATTGCCCGAAAACTACGTCATCGAAGCCTTTTGGAGAGGAAACGAAGCGCTTTTCAAAGGAAAAGTCGTGCAAATCGAGGAGTGGGTGCCTCATTTTTCGGGAGAAGATCGCTGCATTTTCATCATCAAGAAACCGATCATAGGAGAAAAAGGGAAAGTGACGAGCGCCGTCTGCTCCGCCGAGGACGTCACCGAAAGAAAACGGGCAGAAAGGGCTTTGCTAGAGAGCCAAGAACAAATACGGATCCAGCAGCTGAAATTCCAAGAAGACCTGCTTTTATCTATTATCCAGATATTGGAACTGTACGATATATATACCCGGGGCCATTCGGAAAACGTGGCGCGGTACTCCTCGTTGATCGCGCGAAAGATCAACCCCGACCCCGACTGGGTAAAACAGGTGTATTGGGCCGGATTGGTTCACGATCTCGGGAAGATGTTGGTGCCCACGCAGGTCCTGAACAAACCCGGTCGGCTCACGGATGAAGAATACGAACTCGTGAAGATGCACCCCGTTTGGGGCGCCAAGGTGCTGATGACTTCGGAGAAGCTGTTGGATATCGGTCGATACGTTCTCCACCACCACGAGCGCTACGATGGCCAAGGATATCCAGACCGGATCAGTGGCAGCGAGATACCCCTGGCTTCCAGAATCATCTGCGTCGCCGATGCCTACGACGCAATGACCAGCCACCGCTCCTATCGAACGCCCCTCACACCGCAGCAGGCAAAAGCAGAACTGGTACAAAACAAAAACCTCCAGTTCGATCCGGCAATCGTCGATATCTTTTTGTCTCTCAATTCCGAATCACCTGAGGTTCCGGAAGGACCGGGATGGCCAAGATATACCTAAGGAACCGCATTTGGTTTCTTTTATATAACTCGCGGCCTCTCTCGTAGACGTCTTTCTTGTGGGAGAGAGGTTCTTTTATCGCGATTTCTTCGATAGATTAAAAAACACAAGGCTCGTTTCACGCTACGGCGTAGACGGTCGAATATCCATAGAAACAGGGAAATTAAAGGAGGATTGTCTTATGCAACCGCTGGATATGAAGAAGCAATTCGGTATTTTCCCGATGCCGATCGTCGTGATTGGCACGCTGCACGGAACCAAGGTGAACTTTATGACCGCCGCGTGGGCCGTACAGGTCGACCACAATCCCCCGATGGTGGGAATGGCGTTGAGCAAAGATCACCTGACCTCCGCCAATATAAAAACCGCGGGGTGGTTCAGCATCAACATCCCGACAGCCGATCACGTGGTCGCCACCGACTACGTCGGCATCCACTCCGGCAGCGAAACCGACAAATCGAACGCATTCCCCGTTTTTTATAGCCGACAAAAGAAAGCGCCGATGATCGAAGGCTGCGCGCTGAGTATGGAATGTCGGCTGGTCCAAACCTTCGAAATCAACTCTGACCCGTTTTTCATCGGGAAAATCGAGGCGTTGTTTGCCAACGGCAACTACTTAACCGATGACAAACCCGACTTCTCGAAAATGCCACCGTTATTGTACTGTTCGACCGACGGGTCCTACTGGCAAGTGGGCGAACGAGTGGCCAAGGCTTGGAGCGTGGGACGCAAAAAAGACGACTGACCTGGGAGCGCCGCGATTTATAGGTTATCGCGGGGTCACCAGCGGGCTGACTTCGGAAGCCTACGAAGTCTCGCGATCCCTCACGAAACTCGCGATCCGCCTTTTGTCTTTCTCGAAAGGGTATCGCGCTCTCGCGAAAAGAAGAAGCGCTTACGCCGCGATCACCGTGTGTGTTATCGCGGGGTAACCAGGTAACCAGCGGGCTGACTTCGGAAGCCCACGAAGTCTCGCGATCCCTCACGAAACTCGCGATCCGCCTTTTGTCTTTTTCGAAAGGGTAGCGCCGTCGCGAAAAGAAGAAGCGCTTACGCCGCGATCACCGTGTGTGTTATCGCGGGGTAACCAGCGGGTTGAC
>MWEM01000077.1 GCA_002071085.1 Thermotogota bacterium ADurb.Bin062
TCCCAGACGCTCCCAGAAGGGCGTTCCCAAGGCGCTGTGGGGAGAGTTACCACTTGCGGGGGTCGAGGACGGGTGTGGGGACTTTTGAGAAGGTGTGGTCTATTTCTTCTATTAGTCCGCTTGGTAACCTCTTTTCGTACGCATCCAGGTTTTCGCGTAGTTGTGTGACGGTTTCTACGCCGATGAGGATACTGTCGGGGGCGGCGCGTTCGTGAGCGTAACCGAGAGCCATTTCGCGTAGCCCAACTCCGGTTTCTGAGGATAAGGATTGCAATCGTCGTAGCAATGGAGCCGCCTCTCGTAATGCGCTGGGCAGGGTATCGGGGGATAAAAAGAGTAGCCCTTGGAGGTAGACGCTGCGTATAAATAGCATAAATCCCGCAGCTTTGAGTTTGTCGAGTAGTTCGTTTTCTAAAAACCGCCGATCGAAGAGGTTGAACGGGATCTGTAAGGCATCGAGAAGGGGCGCTTTCCGCGATAGCCTGAGCACCTCTTCGGCCTCTTCCGGGGTATACAGAGAGATGCCCGCCAATCGGATGTGTCCTTGATCTTTCGCTTGGCCGAAGAATGATGTGTAGGCGTTGAGGCGGCGGCGGTAGTCTTCGTAACGGTGCGCCATATAGAGCGGCACTTCCGGGACGTTTAAGGCGGTTTTAGAAATTTCTAAGCGCTCGAACAAGGCGCTTTTGTAGGCTTCGTCGTCGAGCGTCACGGTCGGCTCTAACGCTCCTTTCGTTGCGATGAATAGATGAGCCGCCAACTCCGGATGTCTTTTCACGAAGGCGCCGATGCGTCTCTCGCTTTCACCGTAGGCCGCCGCCGTATCGAAGGAGGTGATGCCGCGCTGCCAAGCCTCTTCGAGTATTTCCTGGGCCGCGCTTTCATCCGGCATCCCGTCGCGGTTTGCGATACCGTAACGCAAGCCCAACTGCACGGCGCCTAAGGTGAGTTTCGAGGGGCGGCGCATTTCTTTGTCCATCTTGCTTTCCTCCTTTTTGACGCTGAGTGTACCCAGACAAGAAAAACCAAAGACATGCCGAACTAAAGTTCGGCGTTCCCAGGCGCTCCCGGAAAAACAAGAACATGCCGCACTAAAGTGCGGCGTTCCCAGGTGCTTCCAGAAAAAAACTAAAACAGGCCAAACTAAAGTTCGGCGTTCCCAGGTGCTTTTTAGAATGCGAAAAAGGTTGCGCACAGAGAACACAGAGGGCACAGAGAGAGGATGAAAACATAGAAGACATACCACACTGAAGTGCGGCGTTCCCAGAGCGTTCCCTGTGTGATCTCAGAAAAACAAAAGACGCGGCGTTCTCAGGAAACATGCCAACTTAAAAGTTGGCGTTCCCAGTGGCGGTCTCAGACAGGAGTGTCTCTATGGCGTTCACGAGTCGGCGAACGCCTTGGCCGTCGTAGAGCGAGAATAGGGGCTGGCACCGCTCGTACGCCTGCGCTCTTCGCGCGACGGTTTGTGAGACCGTTTCAAAAACCCGTTCGGCAGTCAGCTGCGCGTGCCATCCCAGATTCGGTATTCCCGCTCCTTCTAACACCCGCGCGATCTGCCTTTGGTTTTCCGCCAGCTCGAAGAGGACGGGTATACGCCCCAACCTCAACACCTCGTAGATGGTGGAACCGGCGGCGGTCAGCGCCACCTCCGCGCGTAGGATGTACGGCTTGAGCGACCGAGGCGCGATGACGAGTTCGTAGCCTCGGGAAAATAGCGCCGTCAACCGCTCGGTTTCAGGCTGCCCAAACGCGGGACCGATGATGAGCGTTTTTTGGCCGGGATAGGGTTCCAGCGCTCTCGCTAGGGGCTCCATCAAGCGGAGGGGATCGGCGCCACCGACGGTGACCAAGACGTTTCCGGGCACGGGCGCGTCGTTATCTTCCATTTCCCAATACTCTTCTTTCATCGCTAAAAACTCGGGGCCGACCCAACGCTCCGCTCGGGGGAAGGTGTCGCCGTATGACAGTCCCGGCGCGTGGATATTGCCGTTGATCACGGCGTCCACGTCCGCGGAAGCGTATTGGTCGTTGTTGTCGTCGATGAGGATCAGGGTCTTGGCGCGCGTTTTGAGGAAAGAGAGATATGGGTTTCCAGCGCCATAGGCGTCAAGGAGGATGACATCGGGTTTTTCACCTTCGAACAGCCCTTCCTCTTGATTAGAAAACCTCTCCGCGGCCTTCGCGCGGAATCCTTCGGCTTCGAGGAGCGGTATCGCCTCCCTGTTGACGATCCATTCCACTTCGAATCGAACGGTTTTCGCGTAACGCTTTAGCCCTTTCGCGATGGAAAGGCAGCGCATCAGATGGCCTAAGCCGATACGTTCGCCGCCGTGTGTCCGGATGAGGACGCGTTTCATCCTTTAGAGGCAGATCTCGCGGATAGTGGAGATCACGTAATCCACTTCCTCGTCGGTCATCTTTGGGAACATTGGGATGCTGATTTCCCTTTGGTAGAAAGCTTCGGAGCGGGGATAATCTCCGGGTTTGAAGCCATAGCTCTCTCGGTAGTACGGCTGCAGATGCGCCGGGATGTAGTGGACCTGTCCGAAGATTCCTTTCTCTTTCAGGGACAAAAAGACCTCTTTCCGGTCTTTACGCATAAACTGCACCGGGAACAGGTGATAGGCGTGGGTGGTATGAGGGTTCTCTGGTATTGGCGGTAGGAGGACACCCTCCACGTCTTTCAGCCCCGCATAGTACTTTTCCGCGATTTGTCGCCGTCTGGCCAGCGAGCGGGGGAGCTTTTCGAGTTGGGAGCTGCCGAGCGCGCATTGGAAATCGGTGATTCGGTAGTTGAATCCCAAGGCCTGCATCTCGTAGTACCAAGGGCCTTCCGCTTCGTGGAGGAAGGCGGCCGGTTCTTTCGTGATCCCGTGCGTGCGGAAGAGGCGCATACGTTCATAGTAGGTCTCGTCGTTTGTGACGATCACCCCGCCCTCTCCCGTCGTGATGTGCTTCACCGGATGGAAGCTGAACATCGTCATATCCGCTTGGGGGCCCACCTTTTCGCCGTTTCGATCCGCGCCCAAAGCGTGGGCAGCGTCTTCGATCACCACGAGACCCTTCTCCCTCGCCATTTTCAGGATCGGGTCGATGTCTATGGGATAGCCAGCGTAGTCGACCGGCGCGATGACCTTCGTCGCGGGCGTGATCGCCCGTTCGATTTTCGTGATGTCCAAGCAGTAAGTTTTTGGGTCGATATCGACGAATAACGGTTTCCCGCCTAAATAGAGGGCGGAATTCGATGTAGCGACGAAGGTAATGGGGGTCGTCAGGACCTCGTCCCCGGGTTGTACTCCCGTTGCGTACATCGCCGCGTGCAGGGCGGCGGTTCCAGAATTGAACGCCACGCAATACTTCGCGTTCACGTAACTCGCGACGGCTTGCTCGAAGGCGTCCACCGCGGGTCCTTGCGTCAGCCAGTCCCCTCTGAGAACTTTCGCCACCCTCTCGATATCCTCTTCCTCTATCCATTGTCTGGCGTATGGAATATTCATCATTCTCTTCTCTCCTTCGTTTTGAGCCCGATTCGGGTTCAGACAGGGTTCGGCCCTCTTCCACGCGGTTCGCCCAGGGGGACGCTTGCCCTTACAAATCCGGGTTTTCGCGTATCCATTCGGTCGTCTCGGCCAACCCCTGTTTCAACGTGTATTTCGGTTCCCAATCGAGTAGTCGCTTCGCCTTACGGGCGTCGCATTTCAGCTTTTGTATCTCCGCCTGCGGGTGGATGTGCGGCACGTGAACGATCTGACCGGTTCCGTTGGCAATCGCTTTGGCAAGGTCGTTGATCGCGATGTCCTCGCCCGTGCCCGCGTTGATGATCTGCCCGAGGGCGCTCGAGCTCGTTCCCGCTTTCACGATGAAATCGACGCAGTCTTTTACGTACAAAAGGTCCCGGGTTTGGGTTCCGTCGCCATAGATACGTAAAGGCAATCCTCGCAACTGGTTTTTTATAAAGATGGCGACCACGCCACCCTCTCCATTCGTCTTCTGGAAAGGCCCGTAGGTGTTGAAGGGGCGGATGACGGTGGTTGGCATTTGATAGGCGTAATAGTATGAAAGCACGAGCGCCTCGCCGCTGAGCTTCGCCGCCGCGTACGGGGAGGCGGGTTTCGTGGGGTGCGATTCGTCAATCCCGGTTTCGGACTGGCTTCGCTCGTAGACCATACAGGTGGACATAAAGATCAGAGGGGTTCTGGTTTGGCGACAGGTTTCGAGTATGTTGAAAGTACCCATCACATCGCGCTCGAAGGTTTGTCGCGGGTCGTCGATTGAATTCTGGACGTTGATCTCCGCCGCGAGGTGATAGACGATGTCGTAGGGCGTTTTGAAGACTTCCGCGAGAACATCGTGTCGGCGTATATCCCCCTCGATGAAGGTCAGCCGCGGGTTACCGAAGAACTCGGCGATGTTCTCCACGCGGCCATTGGAAAGATCGTCGACGATGGTCAGCCGTTCGCTATCCTCGAGAAGCCGCTGTGTCAGCCATCGGCCGATGAAGCCTGCCCCGCCCGTTATTAGGGTTTTCATACGCCGCCTCCTCTTGACGTAAAATGTGCCATATCATCTCTTTGACCTCCGGGTAGGGCAATACCGGCTCGTCTTCGGTGGAATACTGCCGGATCGCGGCGGAGGCAGCCAACCCTTTATAGAAACTCTCGTATTTCGCTTTTTCTCCGAAGAAGGGCAAGATTCCGAACATCTCGTCGAACTCCAACGCGCGCACACTTTCCTCTTCGGTCATCAATTCCTCGTACAGTTTTTCTCCGGGGCGCTTTCCGATCACTTCGATATGGTCGTTTGCATAGAACTCCGCGACGGCTTGCGCGAGGTCGCCGATCTTCACGACCGGCATCTTCAGGACGAATGTTTCGCCGCCTAAGGAGATACGGGCCGCCTGGAGGATCAACTCGACGGCGCGTTCCTTTGACATCACGAATCGCGTCATCGATGGGTCGGTCAGAGTCAGCGGTTTGCCTTTCCTGCTCTGCTCGATGAAGAGGGGTAGGACGCTCCCACGGCTCATCAGGATGTTCCCAAACCGTACCGTGGCGAATTTGGTTTTCGCGGGGCCCCGTGTGAACTGCGCCGCGCTCATAATCCGCTCGGCGAGCAGTTTTGTGGCGCCCATGGTGTTGGTTGGAGAAGCGGCCTTATCTGTGCTGGTGTAGACGACCGTTTGAACCCCCACCTTCAGCGCGCACTCGATCACGTTCTGCACGCCGATGACGTTGGTTTTAACGGCTTCGAAGGGGTTGTATTCGCAGGCGGGCACGTGCTTCATCGCGGCGACGTTGAAGACGACATCGATCCCCTCCATCGCCCGGGAAACGCGGTCTTTGTCGCGCACATCCCCGATGAGAAAGCGGACTTTGTCGACGGCGGGGATAGAGTGCCCGTTTTCATACAGGTTGAAAAGCTGCAGCTCGTGTTCGATTTCGAACTGCTTGAATTCATCTCGGGAAAAGACGCGAATGACATTGGGATTACAGGTGAGCAATTTGTCGAGGAGCGCTCGCCCCACGCTTCCGGTTCCACCGATGATCAAGATATTTTTATTTTCAAACATCTTCGGCACCTACCTTCTGGATTTTACCGCACGTTCATTTATCGGAATGGAAGGGAGATTACTTAAGGCGCGTGCGGGAAGGCGCTACCGGCGTCGGCAATTCTCTACGTGGTTCCTCGGATTTTTCTCGGCCTTCTGTTTACAGTTCTGCCCTTATCCCCAGTTTTCCTTAAATAGCGCCATGAGTAAAACATCTTGATACACGCCGCTCCTCAAATACTCCTGTTTCAGAAGGCCTTCGCGACTGAACCCGAGCTTTTCGTATAGCCTTATGGCGATATTGTTGTCCGCAAACACTTGAAGGGACAGTTTCCTGATGGGCAGTTCTTTGAACACGTAGTTGATCAAGAGCTGGCTCGCGCGAAAGGCGATATTCCTCCCACGATAATCCGGATGTATCACGATGCCATATTCGGCTTTCGAGTGGCGATAATTCACGTGCGTTATGGATATCCTTCCGGATCGGCTCCCCTCATACCAAATGATGAAATCGAGGTCTTTCTCATCCCTTTGGGAAAGCCACTTCGTGTGCACGCTCTCGTAAACGGGGGGGTCGGAAAAGAACCGCCTGGCGATTTCCAAATCGTTTCTGAGCGAAAGAACAAAGTCCGTATCGTCGGTTTTTATAGGCAAGAGTTTGATATTTTCGTTATATATCATTTTTCACGCTCCGTACGAGGATGAAGAGATCGGCATACTCCCTACCGACACGGCACCCCAGTATTTCGAAAAGACGCGTAGAGCCTCTATCGATCTAGAATGAGGGTATTCCTTCATTTCCGTTTCGTATTTACTTAAGGCTGACAGTTTCCGTTCGATTGTAGTAGAGATATCGACGTAAAAATTCGGGGAAAAAGGCGGAAAGGCCACCCCGTCTATCCAATCGGTCGAGGAAGGTATGAAAAAGGAATAGATATCTGGGTTTATAAACCCCGGCTGCGGTCGGCAAGCGGTCATAACGGCCTCGAAAGTGCGGCGGTGGTCTATGTTCAAGTCATTTCCGTAATGGGTGAAAACGATGTCCGGTTTGAAGAGGAGGATTTCTTTTTCGAGGATTTGTACGATAGAAAGCAGGGAAACCGTGTCGAACGCGTTATCGGGCAACTCATAAAACACCACGTTGTGAATACCGAGAGAGCGGTTCGCGTTCCGCGCATCGTTCTGAAGAGAAGAGAGCGTGGTTTGCGGATCTTTTCGAGAAAGCATTCCCTCGCCTAAAATCACCGACTTCACTAGATTTCCCTTTTCCGTGAAAAGCGCCAAGGTTCCGCCACACCCCAACATTTCGTCGTCAGGATGGGCGGCGATGGACATAATCCGTCTCACATTCTTTCCCCCTCTTGCTCGGTTTTTTTCTTTATCTTGACATCCGCTTGGATAAATCCGGTTTTTAACGAAGCCCGCGTAAATTCAAAGATGAATTCCTCGGTCTCTAGGAAGGCCGGCGGATAGCCTTCTCCGTCGAGCATACGTATGTGATCGTAAAGCTTATCGAGCGTTTGGCATTCCTCTATCGAGCTTTGGGCTTGTGTGCGCCGCTTGAAGTATGTCGGTTCGCCTTCCTGCTCTTTCGGGATAATGGGGTTCTGTATAATCATCGGGATCATTTCCTGGAAAATGATATACGAAGCCCTTCTAAAAATCTCCTCAGCGGTGCCCAGGAGTGAGAGGGGTTTCTTTAAATAGATAGGACCCGCGTCCATCTCTTCCACGACGCGGATCGCGCTAATTTTCGTTTCCTGGCGGCCTCTGACGATTAGGTTCTGCAACGGACTCCCGCCACGGCCATAGGGGAGGTCGGTTATGTGAAATACGACACACCGATAAGCGAGGTAAATGGACGCCGGGATTTTCCAAGACCAATGCGGGAAAAAAACCCAATCCGGGTTCGTCTTCATCACCCACTGTTCTGTGAGCTCTTTTGGGTTCGTAATGAGCTCGACGTTATAGCTACCGGCATAGGTTTCTTGAAAACGTTTCGCATTCTCGATATGCCATTCTTTGATCGTCGCGATGATGATATTCATATCAATCTCCCTCTGATTGTTTCGTCGGACAGAATTTTGAAAAAACCCTTAGACCGCGTCGGGATCACTCTGGGAACGCCAAATTACGGTCGCCAGGTTTTCTGAGAACGCCTGGGAACGCCGAACTTTAGTTCGGCATGTTGTTAGCTTTCGCTAGGAAACCCACGAATTTTCTCTGTGTTCTCTGTGCCCTCCGTGTGAACCCGTGTTATATCCTCAAAGACTTGCCGCAATAAATTGCGGTGTTTCCAGAAATATGCCAACTTAAAAGTTGGCGTTCCCAAGCGTTCCTGCGTGGGCGGCATCGCGGCGTAATCGCTTCTTCTTCTACAACTTCTTCTGCGGCGGGGCGATACGGTTTTGTACGAGCTGATCGCGGGGCTTGGAAGGCTGGGAACGCCGAACTTTAGTTCGGCACGATTTTTGAAAAAGACAAAAAGCGGATCGCGGGGTCGTAAAAACCACTTACCCCGCGATGACCCACGAAGTGCGACGTTCCCAGGCGCTCTCAGTTTGACCAGAAAACGTCTCACATCGGAAGATGTCTTTTCAGCTCCTCCTCGCTTTGCATATCTATCAGATCCAAGCCCAAGGTATCGAGTTGGTCTATCGTGAGTGCTTTCAAATTTTCGTAGTACCTTGAAGGGATTTGTGGGAATTTTTTGGCGATCATTTTCCAAAGAAGTTCTTCCCGTCCTTCTTCTCGGCCTTCTTCTCGGCCTTTTATTAATCCCTTTTCCATACCTTTTT
>MWEM01000078.1 GCA_002071085.1 Thermotogota bacterium ADurb.Bin062
GAATTCCTTCAGGTCTTGTTCTATGAAGCTGTCCTTTTCCGCCTGTATCGTGCCGACATCGATAGTCTGTAAGACTTCAGGGGGAAGATAGGTCTCTAAGAACGCTTGGGTATTTGCGACATTCCCCAGCACTTCTTTGAAAAACCTATCGTGGGGGTTATAAAACTTCTCCATTATTGTCCTCCCTACGGGAAATCATTTCACAGGTATTATACACTAATAAAGAGTGGGAGTTTGGTTTTCCCGAGAGTGAAAAACGAGAACAGAAGGTTTCGCACAGAGGGCACGGAGAACGCGGAGAGAACGTAGATCGTAGCATAAGCGCCCTTTCTTTTCGAGACGGCGCGGCACGCTTTTATTCGATCTCTGGCCCCGTTTTCGCTACTTGCTAATGTACACTTACTGCTAAAGATAGGATCGCGAGACTTCGTGGGTTTCCGAAGTCAGCCCGCTGGTTACCCCGCGATGAGCCTAAAAGTCAACGTGGCGAAAACGATTATGACTTCACAGAACACCCCCAGAAAGGTGTTTTCAGAAAGGAGTTCCAAGAACCTTCCTGAGCCGCCCCCAGCGCGAACCTACTTCCGTGTTCTCTGTGCCCTCTGTGTGAACCCTGTTTTATTCTTAAGATATGCCAATTTAAAAGTTGGCGTTCCCAGGCATTCCCAGACGCTCCCAAGCGCATCGCGGCGTAGCAGGAAGGGGCTAAGGGCGGATCGCGGGGTCGTAAAAAACCACTTACCCCGCGATAACACGCACGGTCATTGCGGCGTCTTAAAAAAACAAAATTCGTATCGCGAGACTTCGTGGGCTTCCGAAGTCAGCCCGCTGGTTACCCCGCGATGAACCTTTTAGTTATGTCACCTCATAACTTGTCCCACACCTATTTTGGAACACTTCGAAAAACTGTGGTAAAATCGAATCGTTCGAAATAGAGAAGAAAAAACTCCGGTTCAAAATTGCGCGCTGGCTTACAAGCTCTCGTAGGAATAAGGAGGAGCATTTATGAAAGGAATGGTCGTCAGCACTTGGATTGAAACTTGGAAAAAGCTCTTTGGAGAGAAGAACGTTGTGGAAACGGCGAAAAGCGCGAATTTTCCCGTCGATCGCGTTTACTCCCCTTTGGAAGATGTCGATGAAAACGTCCTCATCGCCTTTTCAGCAAAATTAGCGAAAAAGGTGAACCTCACCGAGAATGATCTTTGGAAAAAAACAGGCTTGGAGAACATCCGCACCTTCCACAAATGGTATCCGATGTACTTCAAAAAAGCCAGCTTCCTCTCCTTTTTGGCGGCAATGGACTTGGTGCATCGGCTATTGACAAGACGGATCAAAGGCGCGAAACCTCCGAGGCTGTTTTTTGAACTAGTAGATCCCACAAGGGCTAGGCTCCGTTATGTGTCTTTCAGGGACCTCAGGAGCTATTTCTTAGGACTCTTGCAAGGCGCCTCAACGTATTTCAAAGAAAATATCTCCGTCGAAATCATCGAACAGGGGAAGAAGGATGGAAAGACCTATATAGAAGTCGAAGTCACCGCGCAAACACCGTACTCAGAAAACCCGACCTTCCCGTTCTTGAAAGTGTTTTCGCTCGGATTCATCAAGTCTTTCTTCGTTATCTCGGTCTTTCTGATTCCGGCGATCGTGGGAGTCCTCGCTTGGCTTTTCTTCACGCGCTTTTCTCAACCGTGGCTCGCCGCCCTGCTAACCGGAGCCGCCACCCTCGCGTTAAGCTATTTCCCGTTGAGGGACTTGAAAAAGGGGCTTGGGAGTATAAAGAAGGGGTTGAAATTCTTAGCCGCCAAAGAGCTTGACAAACCGGTCATCATCAAAGACCCCGTCGAATTGGCCGAGATGTCGAAGGCGTACACTGAGGCGTCTCATACCCTGAAAGAGACGATGACTGGGTTTATGGGAGACGTTCAGGAAATCGAGACCTTCACCGAAAAGATCTCAGGCTCAGTAGAAGAGATAAGCGGCTTAATCGATACGATGAGCGACCTCTCACATCAAGTGGCGACTTCTGCCGTTGACATTTCGGAAGATACCGAGTCGATCTCCTCAGCCGTAAATTCCAACGTTTCGGTTTTAAGGGATATCGTAGACCGGGAGACGGAAATGGTCGCTTCTTTGAACAAAGCCGTTCAGGACATTGTCGACGCCTCGCGAAACGTAGAAGACTCCTCAAATGGGATAGGCAAGATGAGCGAAGACTTCGCGAAACTGATGACAGTCGGGAAAGACTTGCAATCGCAGGCGGGAATGATTATGAACATTGCGGAAACGGTCACCAGTATCGCGGGTCAGACGAACTTACTGGCGTTGAACGCCGCGATCGAAGCCGCGCGAAGCGGTGAAGCGGGAAGGGGATTCGCGGTCGTGGCAGAAGAGATCAGGAAATTGGCCGAGGAAAGCGGGACTTCCGCCGAACAGATCGCCGAGAACCTCGGTATCATCAACACGGGGATCAATCGCCTCACTGACGGGCTGTCCTCGCAGTTTGAAGAGATGAAAACGCAATCCGGGAACTTGAAAGCGAATTCCGAACGGAATCGTGACTCGACCACCCGGATCTCGTCAGTCTCTCAAGAGATCAACCACCTCATTGTCAATTTGCAGGAAGAGGCCAAAAAGCTCGAACATATCTCGAGCAGTATCGAAAACTTGTTAGCGATCTCCGAAGAGAGCTCGGCAACGGCCGAGGAGATCAGCGCTTCTACTCAAAAATTCTTGGACGAGGTCAAAGAGATCCTGACAAGTGTCGGCAAGATCAGCGAATTCATTGGCAGCCTCAACGAGAACCTAAGAGGAATAAAACTCTGATTGAGCATCGTAGGGGGTTGAAAAGGTTCGACAGGATACGCCGCTAGTCCTTAAACTTGTCGTAAAGAACCTTGACCTCTTCCTTCCTCTTAAAAAAAGCGTCGACGATGCGCGGGTCGAAATGAGAGCCTTTTCCTTCGGACAAAATCTCGATAGATTTTTCGAAGGAGAAGGCTTTTTTATAGGGGCGCTCGCTCATCAAAGCGTCGAACACGTCCGCGACGGCTAGGATTCTGCCCGCCAGCGGTATCTCTTCCCCTTTCTTCCCCGCTGGGTATCCGGCGCCGTTCCATTTTTCGTGATGCCCGATGATCGCGTCGATGGCGACACCGAGGAATTCCAAATGGGTGAAGCGATGAAGGGTGCGTTGCATCTGTCGTATAACGGACTCCCCGATCGTGACGTGGGTTTTCATGATTTCGAACTCTTCTGGAGTCAATTTTGCCGGCTTGAGCAAGATACTATCGGCTATTCCGACCTTTCCGATATCGTGAAGGGAGGCGAACCAAAATATCTCTCGTATGAACTTCGTGGTGATTTCGGGGAAGGTTTCGGTTAAGTCCTCCGCCAACATACGGGCCAATCGGGACACCCTCACGATATGGTTCCCGGTCTCGAAATCCTTCTTTTCCACCAAGTCTGCGAAGGTTTGAGCTGTCACGGCGATGACCTGTTGGAGGATGTAAGAGTTCAAGATCGTGTATTTGAGAGAGGATACGATTTCTTTGAGAAATTCCGCATCCATGATTCTGAACGCGGCTTTCGAAAAGCTGCTTACGAAGAAGAACCCCAAAATGCGATTGTTCAAACAGATGGGAAAGGTTATGCTGGAGCGCACCCCCTCTTCCAGCAGCAACCGTGTGGGTTCCGATTGATGGACGTGCGCGTAGTGGTATTCAAGATCATAGATGATCCGCGGCGGTGACTCGCAGCCGAGCTTATCGAGTGTCGTGCGGTGGATGTTTAAGGCAAAACCGGCTTTCAACTTGATCTTCCCGGATAGGCTGACGGCGGTCTCTGCAATGACGTTCTCAAGGTTGTCGACGAAGGCGAAGGCGATCCGATCAGCGCCGATTCGCTCCCTAATGATCGGGAACAAGTTTGGGATTAGGTCTTCCAAGGTTTGGAGGTTTTGGGTCTCGATTAATTCCCGATCGAATCGGATACGCTGTTCGAGCTGGACGATCGTTTGGTGAATCCGGTTCTCCTCCTTCCAAACCGGGCGATAAACCTCGACGTTAGGGTTACCGTCCAAGAGCGCTCCAAAGTGGGCGAAAGCTGTTTCGATTCGCCGGGAGAACCCGAAAAAGAGCTTGCTGAGGATGAATAGAGAGATAAAGCTGAGGAATACGGCGATCAGGTTGACCACAAACAGGTTGATCGGAAGGCTTTCGATCTTTTCCTCTAGCTCCTCCCGCCATTTATTTAGGGAACGGATCAAATCGCCGATTTCGTCGACGATGACGGTCGCTTCTCGACCCTCGAACAAAGCGTACGGGTAATTTTCGATGCTCACACGATTCGTAGACCGACGGTTTTTTTCCAAAAAGCCGCTGACGGTGTCAAAATCCTTCTTATAAAGCTCGTAGATGGCTTTGAAATCGTCGGTCTCGGTATACTCGATCGCGGGTTGCTGATCCCAACTGGTCTTTAACAGGTTCAACTGATGGATTTTGGCGATCATTTGGTTCAGGGTTTGGTTGGTCGCGCGTATCTCATTCGCGGTAACCCGGAAAGACCGACGTTCGTTGGAATAGAAAAAGAAAAAACCAATCGTGACCGCGATTCCGGCGAGGATGAGGGCGCTTACCCAAAAGACGAGTCTTCGAAAACTTTTTCTCACCATAAGAACGCCTCCAAAAAACAAGGTTCGATATAAGGAAAACGAACGCCCTGCTTACTCGAAGATTGGGGGGCGAGTTAGAATTATATCACAAAAACACCTCGACAAGCTTCAGAAGTGTAGGTATAATATCAGGGTTCCCCAAAATGGGAGCGCTGAACTTTAGTTCGACACGTTTTTGCTTTTACAGCGTATCGCGCCTTCGCAAAAAGAAGGAGCGCTTACGCCGCGATGCCCGAACGGGGTTATCGCGGGGTAACCAGCGGGCTGACTTCGGAAGCCCACGAAGCCTCGCGCTACTAACGAAATCCAGAGATGTGCTCTCTCCTGTCTTACGCTTTTATGACATGCCAACTTAAAAGTTGGCGTTCCCAGAAACCATGCCAAACTAAAGTTTGGCGTTGCCGGGCGTTCCCAAGAACCTTTACTCTGTGTTCTCTGTGCCCTCCGTGTGAACCCTGCTTCATTTTTAAGACATGCCAACTTAAAAGTTGGCGTTCCAAAGAGTATCGCGCCGTCGCGAAAAGAAAATGCGCTTACGCCGCGATGCTGCGCTCGGGAACACTCCCAGTGAAAAGATAGAACTATGCCAAACAAAAGTTTGGCGTTCCCAGGGTGTTCCCAACTTGACACACACCACATAAAAGATGTAGTTTATGATAGGCTTCTTCTCAGATTTCTTCAGTTGAGTTCGTTCCTCGAGTGGAAGGGTATCAGTCGAGGAGAGGCTGGCGTGCGTAGAGATGAAAAAACGAAGCGAGAAGAACGAGGGAGGGGAAAGACAGATGGACGAGATAATCCAAACCATCCGAGAAGAATTGGAACGGTTGGCGGATCCGACGGTAAGAGAGCGCGAGCAGCGGTTTTTCAAAGAACCTGTCGAACTCTATGGAGTCAAGGCGAACCTCGTGACGAAAATCGCGAACGCGACGTGGAAGCGGGTGAAAGCGTACGATAAGCCCGAAATTTTCGCGATATGCGAAGAGCTGTACAGTTCCGGAAAATTGGAAGAGGCTTCCATTGCCAGCAAATGGGGACAGGGCTTCGATGCGTTCACGGAGAAGCGAGATATGGAGCGCTATCTTTCGTGGATACACCAATACGTGACGAACTGGGCGACGTGCGACGGGCTCTGCAACCACGCCGTAGGTGACATCCTCATGAAATACCCCGAATTGGTGGCCCATATGTATGAACTTGCCAAGAGCGAAAACCGATGGGCGCGGCGGGCCGGCGCCGTTTCGCTGATACTCCCAGCGCGAAAAGGGTACTTCGAGAAGGAAGCTTTTGAGATCTGCGACATCCTATTACACGATCCGGAAGATTTGGTACAAAAAGGGTACGGTTGGCTCTTGAAGGAAGTGAGCCGGCTACACGGGCGTGAGGTCTTAGACTACGTACAGAAGCGCAAGCGGACGATGCCCCGCACGGCCCTGCGTTATGCGATCGAACTAATGCCGGAAGCGGACCGGAAAGCCGCGATGGCAAAGGAACCGGTCGAGAAAAGCCGGTAGGGTAGTATTCGGACACCCCGTGCGGGTGATCGATTGCGACGAGCGAGGCCGAAAATCCCCTCCTGGCGACGGGCGGAATCCCATAGAGGTATCATTCATTATTGAGGATCCGAAGCGCGCGTACCTTGATGTTTTTCCTCGCGCTCGATTTCGCATAAAATCATCAGGATCAAGTTCTCCCATTGAGTACCGAAAGACAACAAAGCCAGTCGATAGATATCGTCCTTAGACAAACCCAGTCCTTGTTTCGACAGAACGAACTCGCGCAGGGTCCCATTTTCCACCGACACTGCCTCCTCTTCGGGCGCAAAAGCGATAACCTTACGTACTTAAGTGTACCACATCAACCCGATAGCGCCCTTCGAAAGCCGTCGGAGCGCCGGACTTCTGGGCACGCCTTTCTGGGAGCGCCTTGGGAACGCTGAGCTTTGTGGGTCATCGCAGGGTAAGTGATTTTTACGACCCCGCGATACGCTCTTTCTTCTTCTCAAAATCGTATCGCGCCGACGCGAGAAGAAGGGTCGCTTACGCCGCGATGCCACCCACGCGGGCGCGCGCCTGGGAACACTTGGAAACGCCGCACCTTAGTGCGGCATGTTTTCTGAGCACGCCCTTTTGGGAGCTCCCTGGGAGCGACGCACTTTAGTACATCCAGATAAGGCGGAAATGTTCAGCAGGAAGAAAGCAAGCCTGCCGGGGAAAAAGTCAGAACCCCGTAGCTTGGACAGCAGGTAGGGAGGAAACGAACTGTCTGGAGTCTGTTGACAAAGCCACGGAAAGGGTGGTGAGCGAGTAACCGGGCCGTAACAACCGTGAACGCATAGTAGCCTCGAAAGGCGTGGATTTGGAAGTCGAGCTGTTTGGAGTGCAGCGAAGACAGCAGGAAGTCTTGAAGACTGACTGAAACGGGACTTTCTTCCGGCGGGGTGCAAGCGACAGCACGGTTACAAGGACATTTCAGGCAACTGGAGAGACCCTCCTCGCCCGAATATTACACGCGCCAACGGGGATGACCGGCAGAGGTGGAGTAGGGAGGCACCTCGCCGACCGAAAGCGCTCACCGGTTAAAGGTCACATAACCCTGTTGACGAAGAAGTTTGGAAGCCGTATGCGGGAAATCCGCACGTACGGTTTGAGGAGGCAGGAGAAGGAAACCGGGAGAGGGTAAGCTGCCAGGTGGTGTGAAGGACACTCACACACAGAAATCGAGAGCGGCACATCTCCGACTCCACGGCGCTTTCTCTTGACCCTACGTGTGGCAAGGGTTGTGTCTTTTCTTCATTTTAAAAACCGTAAACCCTGCCAACTTGAAAGTTGGCGTTCTCAGAGTGGCAAGCCGACAAGAAGGCGACCCCATGAATTTTCTTCGGTCTTTTCTCTGTGCCCTCTGTGCGAACCCTGGTTTTCAAGACAAATATAAATTCGTATCGCACCGTCGCGAGAAGAAGGGTCGCTTACGCCGCGATGTCTGTTTACTTCGTGCCCTCTGTGCGAAACTTCCTTTTCTCGTTTTTCACTCCCGGAAATACGAGCTTCCCCTCTTTATTAGTGTATAATACCCGTGAAATGATTTCCCGTAGGGAGGAAAACGATGGATAGACTGAATAACCCCCACGATAGGTTTTTCAAAGAAGTGCTGGGGAATGTCGCAAATACTCAAGCGTTTTTAGAGACCTATCTCCCCTCTGATGTCTTACAGACTATCGATGTCGGCACGATACAAGCGGAAAAGGACAGCTTCATAGAACAAGACCTGAAGGAGTTCTACGCGGATTTATTGTTTCGGGCGAACATACGAAACCGAGAAGCCTATGTCTACATTCTACTGGAACACAAGAGCTATAGCGACTATAACGTAGGTGTGCAGCTGCTCAGGTATATGTCTGCGATATGGGACAAAGAAATAAAGAAACGAAAGAACAGGCGACTACCGCTGATCTTACCGATAGTGCTGTACCAAGGGAAAGAGAAGTGGGGAGTGTCCACGCAGTTTGCGGACAGGATCGAAGGGGTCGAAACGATGGAAGGGTCTTTG
>MWEM01000079.1 GCA_002071085.1 Thermotogota bacterium ADurb.Bin062
TGGAAGTTACAGTAGCATCGCGCAGACGAACGCGATAGGGTCGAGCAGCAGCGCCCCCCGGGTGTTTCGGGGCGGTAGCTGGTACAGCAACGCGCAGAGTTGCCGCGCTGCCTATCGGTACAGTAAGTCGCCGACGTTCAGCTTCAACTACCTCGGCTTTCGCCTTGCCAGGACGGTCTCTTAACTTTTGTATTTTTACCTTGATAGCCGAGTCGATTATCGTGGGGTAACCAATGGTGCCCCGCGATACGCTCTTTATTCTTTATACGAAGCCTGGGGAGCGCCCTGGGAACGCCGGACTTAAGTCCGACATGCCCTTTCTTTTTCCGGGAGAACCCTGTCCCTTGCCAGTTTTTCCTCCGTGTTCTCTGTGACCTCAGTGCGAACCCCGTTTTGATCTTTGGAACGTATGAAAGGGGTATCGCGCCGTCGCGAAAAGAAGAAGCGCTTACGTCGCGATGCCCGTGTGGGGTCATCGCGGGGTAACCAGCGGGCTGACTTCGGGAACTCACAAAGTCTCGCGATACGCCTTCTGTACTTTTTGCGCCGCCCCGGGAGCGCCCTGGGAACGCCGGACTTAAGTCCGGCGTGCCTTTTCGTTTTCCGCGAGAGCACTATCCTTTGCCATTTTTTCCTCTGTGCTCTCTGTGCGAACCCTGTTTTTCATAGCAGGCCGGTTGGAAACCGGCTCCACGCAAAGCAGGGGCGCTTACGCCGCGATGCCCGTGTGGGGTCATCGCGCGGTAAGTGGTTTTTACGACCCCGCGATCCCCCTTTTGTATTTTTTGCGCCGCCCCGGGAGCGCCTAGGAACGCCGGACTTTAGTCCGGCATGCCTTTTCTTTTTCCGCGAGAACACTGTCCTTTGCCATTTTTTCCTCTGTGCTCTCTGTGCCCTCTGAGCGAACCCTGTTTTGATCTTTGGAACGAATGAAAGGGGTATCGCGCCGTCGCGAAAAAAAAAAGCGCTTACGCCGCGATGCCCGTGTGGGGTTATCGCAGGGGAACCAGCGGGCTGACTTCGGAAGCCCACAAAGTCCCGCGATATGCCTTTTGTCTTTTTTACTCCGCGATGACTACATTGACTATAAAACGCGCGATCGATTCCGGCCTTATTTCTTGATGGCGCCTCATAGCTTGACTCGTGCCTTTCAGAGAGGTGAGAGATTCCTTATGATATACTATCTTATTATGAACTGTCTCACTTTTAGGGCATATCGATTATGCCTAGTATTACGGCGACGGGTTGGAACGAGCCCAATGCAAAATCAGATTTGATAGAATGTGAGCTATGGCGCTATAACAAGATAGAGCGGACGCCGGGGCTTTAAAGTGGCTTGAAACCGATTTACGCTGCCCTTTTCTTTGCGTATCGGCTTTTTCGCCCGTTTTCACGGGCTTCCAGTGAACTTTTCTCTTTATCGGTTCGAAATGGTGAACGAATCATAAGAAATTTGCGATACGGAAAGTGGCGTTTGATTCAGTAAATATAGAGTAAGGTAGGGAACCGTGCGGCGGGAACGACGGTTTTATGGAAACAGATGAAACATCGATCGGGGAGGTAATCGAGAATGCGGGTAGCGGACATTATTCAATATGAAGGGGATAATAAGACCTTAGTGTGGAAGCATCCCACTCAGGATTTCAACACGACCACGCAATTGATTGTACACGAATCACAGGAAGCCCTATTCTTTAAGAACGGGCAGGCTTTAGACTTGTTTCCATCTGGGAGATACACGCTAGAAACTCAGAACATCCCGCTCATTAAGCGGATTCTTAACCTTCCGACTGGCGGAAAGACGCCTTTTCATTCGGAGGTCTATTTTATCAACAAAACCAATATCCTCAACGTCAAGTGGGGGACCAGTACGCGAGCGGAGGTTTTCGACCCCAAATTCCAGATTCTGCTGAATGTCGGCGCGAGCGGCGCGATGGGCATCAGCGTGGGCGATGCTCGGAAATTCGTTGTGAAACTGGTGGGAACGGAAACGGGATTCTCCCTCGAACAGCTATCGGTTTACTTTAAAGAGCTTATCTCGACCCGGGTCAAAGCCTATCTCGCCAGGATTATGAACGAAGTCAGTTTTGTCGTCGTCAATTCGCATCTGAACGATATCTCGTTCGCTGTGAAAAATCAACTCTCGGAAGATATGCAGGAATATGGAATCCTTCTTCCGAACTTTTTCATCTCGACGATCCACGTACCCGATGAAGACAAACAAAAAGTGAAAGAGGCGCTCTCAACAGCCAGCGCCCGAGCGATCGAAGGGTACAACTGGGTCGACGAGCAGATCTCGGAGATCGCCAAAAAATACGCGACAAGAACTGGAACGAGCGGCCAAGGGATCGACTGGATCGCGCAAGCCCCTGTCGCGTTTGCGTTTGGTCAGATGTTGAAAGAATCGATGCATCCGTTTATGAACCGAACGTTTGCGAATACTGCGAAAGCTTTTGGGGAATCGCGCGAGAATCCAACATCGGGGGCGGTCGAAGGAAAGAAGAACTGCCCAAAATGCGGGGCCGTCTCCCCTTTAAAGGCGGCATTTTGTTCTCAATGCGGGTTTCAATACCCAGAAAAGCTGTGTTCGAAATGCGGGAATAAGATAAACGATGGCGACAAGTTCTGTTCACAATGCGGAACGCCAACAAACTGAGAAAGGCGGGGGATACCGATGCCGGAAAAGCGAAACGAAAGACTGCTCATAATCGTACCGATCATATTGATTGCGCTCTATAACCTGATCGTTTTTAGTGTGGTCCGGAATTATACGCCCTTCTTCTGGACGAATTATCTCTTTACCTTGTTTTCATTCCTGCTTTTTATTCTGATCGTCGGAAAGTTCGCGTTTATGGACGGGATCGCGATTAAGGACATTTTCTTCGGGATTCCTCTGCTGTATCTCTCTTGGACCTACCTGGCCGCGCAAATCATCATAAGCGCGTTGATGATGGCGTTGCCTATCTTACCCCTGACCCCGCTGACGATTTTCTATATCATCCTTTTGGGGCTGTATCTTATCCTCGCCGTTTCGGCGGTTTACGGAAAAAAGGAAATCTACCGGACAGCGCGGGAAGCGACCGAAAAAGTAACGTTCATACGAACCCTCTCCGAATCCATAGAGAGAACAAGAATGGGCGTATCCGACGCTCAGATAAAAAAGCGATTGGGCGATTTGGGGGAAGCGGTGCGGTATAGCGATCCGATGAGCCACCCATCGCTTTCAAGTATCGAAACTGTTCTATCGGTAAAGATCGATGAGTTGTCGAAAATCGTTCCTTCCGAATCGCCCGATCGAATTCTTCCGCTTTTAGAAGAACTCTCGCGGCTGGTAGCTGAAAGAAACGCAAAATGCAAATATCTGAAATGAGCGTTTCGAGAAGCCTCGAAAACCGATGATTTTCACGAGAAGAAACCGAAAGAACTGACCTCGCAGCATCACTGCTCAAGAAACGGCAAGGAGTGTGGAATACCGTGAGAGAGCTGAAATGTAATAATTGCGGCGGAACGAGCATCCTGATGAAAGATAACGGGCGGTTCGTCTGCGAACACTGCGGCGTTACCTATACGAAAGATCAGGTCGACAGGATGGGGGCGCAGATAGACGTAAAAGTCGCAGTGGAAACCGGGCGCCCCTTAGAGAAGCAGATTCAGAACGGGGAAACCTGGCTGAAACTGGGGGAAAACAAAAAAGCTCGCGAAGTCTTCGAAAAAACGGTCGATGAGTACCCGATGGACTACCGAGGCTGGTATGGCCTCGCGAAAAGTTACATCTACGAAGGGCAAGCGCCGGAAGGAAACATACTAAGAAACTTCGTTCTCACCGCCCCAGAAGATGTGCTCACGATAATCGTCGAAACGTACTCCGAAATTAAAAGAAGAGAAGAAATCAGAATAGCCGAAGCGCGCCGTATAAAAGAAGAAGAAGAGCGGAAGAAAAGGGAAGAAGAAGAGCGGAGGAAAAGGGAAGAAGAAGCCAGAAAAAGGGAAGAAGAGCGAAGGATAATGGAGCGACAGAAAGCGCTCCAGGAGGCGCGGGAGCGGGAATACCGAGAAGCCATCGAAGCGAACAAGAGGAGAAAGAAAAGAAAGGCCGCCAGGAGCTTTCTTCTGATTTCTACGATCATTATCGCGATTCTTGCTTATACCCACAGCCAGCGCCCAGAACTTTTCGATTGGCTTCTTCCGGCTGACCGCTCGGCTGCTTCCTTCAAGTCGCTCGAAATGGTGAGGGTAAGAAAGGGAAGTTTCGTTATGGGAAACACACGCAACGACAGCGAAGGGTACAGCGACGAAAAACCGGTACACACGGTAACCCTGACGTACGACTACTGGATCGGGAAGTACGAAGTGACGTTCAAGGAGTACGACGCGTACTGCGCGGCGACCGGGAAGAGAAAACCAGATGACGAAGAATGGGGCCGGGGGACGCGGCCAGTGATCAACGTGAGTTGGTGGGACGCGATCGGGTACTGCAACTGGCTGAGTGAGAGAGAAGGGTTAAAGAAAGCATACGATAGCCAGGGAAACCTGTTGGATAAGAACGGAAAACGAACAACGGACATTACGAAAGTAGAAGGGTACCGTTTGCCCACGGAAGCGGAATGGGAATACGCGGCGCGTGGGGGACAAAACTCGAGTAAGTATAAATACTCGGGAAGTAACACGGTCGGTGACGTGGCGTGGCACGACAGCAATTCTGGAAACAAGACGCACCCGGTAGGCGGGAAGAAACCGAACGAACTCGGGATATACGACATAAGCGGGAACGTGTGGGAATGGTGCCACGACTGGTTTGAATATTACAGTAGCGCTGCGCAGACGAACCCGACAGGGTCGAGCAATGGCGCGGGCCGGGTGAATCGGGGCGGCAGCTGGTACAGCTATGCGCAGAGCTGCCGCGTGGCAAGTCGGTACTACCTCACTCCGGTGAACGGCGCTAGCAATATCGGGTTTCGCGTTTCCAGGACGGTCTTTTAACTTTTGTATTTTTACCTTTTTACCTTTTGCTGGTTTTGACCTTGTGTTTTGTTTTTCCCCGAAAAGGGCGGAGCAAGCAAAGCGGAGCCCTTTTCGGGGGCGGCCAACAAGAAGCGGATTATGCTTCTTGTTGGCCGAAACGTTATTTTTTTACCGGGAGGGGAAAGAGACGTTGTTCGCCGTGATTACGATACCGTCTAGGAACACCGCCCGTTTGTTAGCGCCGAATATTTTGGGGTTAGCGCGGGGTAAGTGTTCTTTACGACCCCGCGATCCCCACCCTTTGTATTTTTTGCGCCGCCCCGAGAGCGCCGGACTTAAGTCCGGCATGCCTTTTCTTTTTCCGGGAGAGTCCTGGCCCAAGCCCATTTTTTCCTCTGTGTTCTCTGTGCTCTCTGTGCGAACCCCGTTTTGATCTTTGGAACGTATGAAAGGGGTATCGCGCCGTCGCGAAAAGAAGAAGCGCTTACGCCGCGATGCTCGTGGGTTTATCGCGGGGTAAGTGGGGTCTACTGAAAAAATTCACGGTACCAAGAAATCAAATCAAGATAAAAATGGGTTCAACAGGAAAAACGGACCAAAATAGGCGGTTTTTTCTCCCTTCCCCAACAAACGAAAAAAAATAAAAAAATATCCCCGCAGAAAGCGGGCGATATTCATCGTTATCGCGGTCAAATAGATGTTCGCTTCTCCGGTTTCCCGCAGTTTCCCTTTGTTCAGCCCCCAGCTATAACGCCGTTTGGCTTCACCGAACTTCCCTTCCACAGGATTCCTACTGCGCGCATCCTGCCTGGCCATTCGTTTCTCTTCTTTGCTCTCTGCTCGCGGGCGACCTAACCTCGGCCCGCTGATGCGTATCCCCCGTTCTTGACAATATCGGATGTTTTCTCGTGTGCGATAGAGCTTGTCCACTAACACCGCTTCCGGATAATACCCGTTTTGTTCCCGATACCTTTCTACACTCTCTTGAAGAAGGGTGCTCTCATTGAAGTTTTCCCAACTCAATCGGTCTATTTGCACGTATCCTTCCGTCAGACTGATTGCCACTTTCGCCCCGAATTCCGTCGGTTGTTTTTTCTTCCCTCGTTTGATCGGGCGTACGTGCGGCTGGCTCAGACTCACTATCCGTTGCGCGCAAGTTCGGCTCTTCGTTTCATACATCTGTTTTTGTTGCGCGTACACCTGCTTGATCACTTCCAGCTCTTTGGCCCTCACCGGAGGTAGTGGCCATCCCCCGCTTTGTGTTATCCGGTTTTCTATGTGTTGGAGGTCTCTGCGCAAATAGTTCAATTGCTTCCCTACCGCTTTGCGTATCTCTTTCTTCCGCGCTTTCGGTTTCTTCGCTACCCGCAAATAGTCTCTCCTCGCCTTTTGACGGTAGGTCCTTGGCTTCTTTTCTCCCTGTATGCGTTTGCCTGGCGCATACAGCTCATCCAAGATCTTCTCCGCCTTTTCTCGCGCCTGATTCAATAGGTCCAAGTCCGTCGGATAGGCGATATCACTCGGTACGCACGTCGCATCTAAGATCAATTGCCCTCGTGGCTGTTCCGCTGAACGCAGTTCTTCGCTTTCTGCCCGTGGCTCGTCTTTCTTTGTTTTCTCTCGGCTCTCTTCTTTTAGCTCCAGGTCCGTCGGATAGGCGATATCACTCGGTACGCACGTCGCATCTAAGATCAATTGCCCTTGTGGCTGTTCCTCTGAGCGCGGTTCTTCGCTTTCTGCCCGTGGCTCGTCTTTCTCCTCTTTCTTGCCGCCCTCTTCTTTTAGCTCCAAGTCCGTCGAATAGGCAATATCGCTTGGCACGCGCGTCACATCTAAGATCAACTGCTCTTGTGGCATTTTCTTTGAGAATAGTTCTCCGCTTTCTGCCCGAGGCACGCCTTTCTTTGTCTTCTTGCGGGCCTTCTCTACCTTTTTGAATCTGTCCACCACCAGCTCATTGATCGCTTGCCAGTCTTCTGCGCTTATTCGTTGGCGTATCCGTGTCAGCAAACTGCTTTCTATGATGGGCTCCGTTGTGTACGATTCCAATCCCAGAAAGTATTGAAGATACGGGTTTTGCTCGATATGTGCCACCGTCATTTCGTCTGTCGTATTGAGTAGTGCTTGGATGATTAATGCCCCCAAGGCTATCCGAGCGTTGATCCCCGGCCTCCCCCTCTTCACGGTACTAAATGTCTTCGCGTACCGCGCTTCCAGATCACTCCAGGGGATCACGTTTGCCAAACGAACCCATATATTGTCCTCTTTCAAGGTAGCGTTGCAGGTAAATTGAACCGGTATGAGTTCCAACTGTCCTTCTATTTCTTTCCAACTGTACATATCCTCACCTCAACATCGAAAGGTCGAAAAAACTCCAACGATATTATATCATAAGGGACTATCTTTTTCCAATAGCTATAATATCATATTGGATTATAATGAATTATTCGACTGCCGATGAGAACGACATTTGCACAAGTGCACGGTTTTTGAGGGGTACCCCCTCGTTTTCCTTGCACTTCTTTCCTCGTTTTTCTCTTCATCCCCCACTTTTTATGCGGAGTCTAGAGTTTTTCAGCAAGCCCTAAGTGGTTTTTACGACCCCCCGATCCCCCTTTTGTATTTTTTGCGCCGCCCCGGGAGCGCCCTGGGAACGCCGGACTTTAGTCCGGCATGCCTTCTCTTTTTCCGCGAGAGCACTGTCCTTTGCCATTTTTTCCTCCGTGCCCTCTGTGCGAACCCTTTTTTGATCTTTGGAATGAATGAAAGCGGTATCGCGCCGTCGCGAAAAGAAGAAGCGCTTACGCCGCGATGCCTACAAGGTTATCGCGGGGTAAGTGGTTTTTACGACCCCGCGATCCCCCTTTTGTATTTTTTACGCCGCCCCGGGAGCGCCTAGGAACGCCGGACTTTAGTACGTCCAGATAAGGCGGAAATGTTCAGCAGGAAGGAAGCAAGTGTCAACACCGGTGGTAAAATAAGGAAAACGCCGATTAAAAATGTGAGGGGGCACAGATAGGAAATACGAGAAT
>MWEM01000080.1 GCA_002071085.1 Thermotogota bacterium ADurb.Bin062
ATCGCCATAGACGTGGAAGTGTCGGAGAGCACTGGTGAAGTCGCGGTCAACCGCGTCGTCGCGGGATATGACGTAGGAAAAGCGATCAGCCCCGTCAACATCCAAGGGCAGATCGAGGGTGGGACGGTTCAGGGTATCTCCGCCGCCCTATTCGAAGGGTTAGTCTTCGACGAGAAAGGGAAGCTCTTGAATCAAGACTTCACGGATTACAAGATCGCGACGATCGAAGAGGTAGACTTCCCTATCGACAGTTTTTGGGAAGAAACCCCGGAAGAGATTTCTCCCTATGGAAACCGAGGAGTCGGTGAGCACGCGATGATCTCTCCGGCGCCGGCATTGAACAACGCAGTCTACAACGCGATCGGAATACGCTTCCACCGTTACCCGCTCACGAGGGAACGGGTCTTTATGGCGGCCCGCTCTAAAACTGAGACGACCGAAGACTGGTACGAATAATACCCGTCAGAAGAAGGATTAGGCAACCGAAAAAAGCCCTTCGCGGGCTTTTTTTATTGTATTAGGAGTTTCTTAGAACCGGATGGTCACACCCAACTCGATCGGAATAGAGGAAATCGTAAACTTCCCGGTCTCGTTAGCCGCGGGTTTTACGTTATACTGCCGCATCTCGTACCCGGCTCCGACGTAGATCGTAAAGTTATTGACGGTGAATCCGAGACTGAATTTGGCCTTCACCACAAAACCGAATTCGCCGATCCGTGTCAGATCGAACCAGGAAACGCCTCCTAAAACATCCGCCCTCAATACGACGGGTTTAAGCGGGTAGGCGTAACTGATGCCGAGCAATCCATCCAGGAAATACTTCAGATCAGAGTCCTTTCCACCTTCACCTTTTACTTTAACGCCAGAAGTAACGGGTATGGCGCCACCGACTCCCACGCCGATCGCAAACCCTTCGGCTATCTCATAATCGACCAGCAAGCCGAAGTCTATGGTATGGATGGCGGAGGCAGCATCGGTTAACACGGAAGGCGAGGAAGCGGGCGTCGAAAGCCCATAGTTGAATCCGCCGAAAAGATTCGTCCCGATTTGAGAGAAACCCATGATCGACACAATGGATAAAAAAAGGAAAACAGCAAAATACCGTTTCATTATGAACCCCCCCATATCTGTGCATATTCAGGTTTATTATACTCTAGAGGAGTCTAAAAAAGCAAAAAATGGCGTAAACCGCTCTTTACTCCTCCTCCGACGCCTCTTCTTCCTTTTCTGATTCCGCTTCGATCGCTTTTTGCCATTCTTCGACGACAGTTTCCAACTCCTCTTCCGACTCGAGTTCGCTCAGCACAGTCTCGCCGTCTTCTTCTTCCTTGATGAAGACGTACAGTTCATCGTTCTCTTCGTCGAAGGCCGGTTCCTCCATCTGGTCGACATCGACCTTCTGGCATATCCAGTACTCTTTCTCGCCGTGTTGAAACTCGTCTAATAGCGCGAAGTAGACCTCTTCATCTTTTTCGTTCCTAAAAGAAAAGACAAAGAGATCGTCGCCTTCTCCTTCCATTGGCTCATCACATTGACAACAGTCATCCTCGTCGTGTTGGTGCGGGCAACCGCAATCGCAGAGGTTGTCGTCTTCTTCCTCCATCCACTCTTTTTCCTGAATATCTCTGTCTTTATCCGGCATAGGTTCCTCCTTCTATTTTGCGTAATGACAAGCGACGAAATGTCCCATCGATTTCTCTTCAAATAACGGTTCCTGTTCTTTGCATATCGCCTGCGCTATCGGACATCGGGTATGAAAGCGGCATCCCGAAGGAGGATTGATAGGGCTTGGCACATCGCCCACCAAGATCGTGCGGTTCTTTTTGAGTTCCGGGTTCGGAATCGGAATCGCCGAAATCAGAGCGCGGGTATAGGGATGCATCGGATGGTTGAAGAGGTTTCTCTTGTCGGTCATCTCCACCATCTTTCCTAGATACATCACGCCGATACGGTCACTGATATGTTTGATAACTGCCAGGTCGTGGGCGACAAAAACATAGGTAAGCCCGAAGTGATTTTGAAGGTCCTTCAGCAGATTCACGACCTGAGCTTGTATTGAAACGTCGAGCGCCGAGACGGGCTCGTCGCACAAAATGAGCTGAGGTTCCACGGCCAACGCCCGTGCGATCCCGATTCTTTGGCGTTGCCCACCGGAGAACTCATGGGGAAAACGGTACATATGGTCGACGGATAACCCGACCTTTTCCATCATCTCCGCCACTTTATCCAGCAAATCTTGCTTGCTGGTTGCCAAGCGGTGGGTCTTGATGCCTTCGGCGATAATGTTCTTCACGCGCATTCGGGGATTCAGGGAGCTATACGGATCCTGGAAGATCATCTGTATATCCTTTTTAAGGTTTCTAAGCTCGTTTCCGTGGATATTCAGGATATCCTTCCCGCCGAAGTAGGCGGAGCCGGAAGTCGGGTTGTAGAGTCGCATGAGCGTCATCGCCACAGTGGTTTTCCCACAGCCGCTCTCTCCAACTAACCCGAAGGTTTCTCCCCGATAGACGTGAAAGCTGATATCGTCTACCGCTTGCACCCATCCGACGATCGTCTTAAAAACGCCCCCGCGAATGGGAAAATACTTGACAAGGTTTTTGACAGTCAGTACTTCTTCACGCACAGTCGTTTTCCCTGTCTCAACCATTATCGCTCACCTGCTTTGGACTTAAGTTTTGCCTCTTCCAACCTGTCGATGTGGAAACATCGGACGTGGTGGTTGGGTTCGATTTCGTTGATCTCCGGCTCTTCCGCTTTGCAAAGGCTATCGGCGAAGGGGCAGCGAGTGTGGAACTTGCACCCCTTCGGAAAGTGCAGCGGATCGGGCACAATCCCTGGGATATTGTAGAGCTCTTTCTGTTCGATATCCAGTCGGGCGATCGCGTTCAGCAAGCCCCAAGTATAGGGGTGTTTGGGGTTCTTAAAGAGCGTTCTGACGTCGGTGTACTCCACGATCTTGCCCGCGTACATCACGGCGACGCGTTGGCAAGTCTCGGCGATGACACCGAGGTCGTGGGTAATCATAATGATAGCCATCCCCAGCTCTTTCTGCAACTGAAGCATCAACTCCAGAATCTGAGCTTGTATCGTCACGTCCAGCGCGGTGGTGGGCTCGTCCGCTATCAAGAGTTTGGGGTTACACGACAGGGCCATCGCGATCATCGCCCTCTGACGCATCCCTCCCGACAGCTGATGCGGGTATTCGTCGACGCGTTTGGCTGGTTCAGGGATACCGACCTTTTTCAGCATCTCGATGGCCATTTGCTTCGCCTCTTCCTTTTTCTTCCCCTGGTGAAGGATGATCGCTTCCATTATTTGGTCGCCAACTGTAAATACGGGATTCAAAGCGGTCATCGGTTCCTGGAAGATCATCGCCACGTCGTTGCCTCGGATATCTCGCATCGCGCTCTCACTCAACTTGAGAATGTCGACGCCATCCATAAGAATCTCTCCACTGGCGATCTGGCCTTTTTCGTCCAAGAGCCGCATGATGGATAAGGCGTTCACGCTCTTTCCGCACCCGGATTCTCCAACGATTCCCAGGGTCTCTCCAGAGTAGACGACGTAATCTATCCCATCAACCGCCTTCACGATCCCGTCTTCGGTCTTGAAGTAGGTTCTCAGGTCTTTCACTTCCAATAAGATGTTTTTTTCTGGCATTCTGTCACCTTCACGCTCTCATTTTCGGATCGAAAATATCTCTCAACGCGTCGCCTACCAAGTTCCACGCTAAAACGAAGAGAACCATCGCGATTCCGGGATACACGACCGCAAACCAGGATTTATCCAGCTGCAGCATATAGTTCCTCGCGTAGTTGAGCAGCGTTCCCCAGTCTGCGTATCCGATTTCGGCTCCAACGCCGAGGAAGCTTAAAGAGGCGGCCGTGATGACTAAGGACCCCATCCGCATCGAGATCTGCACGATGACGGGAAAGATCGTGTTCGGGAGGAGATGTTTGACGATAATCGAATAATCTCGAATACCCAAAGCTTTCGCGGCCAGCACATACTGTTCTTCCTTCGCCTGCAGGATGTTACCACGAATCAACCGGGCCACCTGCATCCAACCGAAGATGATCAAGGCGATGGTGACCTTGTCCAAGCCTTTTCCGAGAATGGTCGTCATAATCATCGCCGCAACGAGAAACGGAATCGCCATAAACATGTCCGTGATCCGCATCAGGATCTCGTCGATCCACCCGCCGAAATAAGCCGAGATCGATCCGACGACGATACCGATCAGCGATGAGATGATCGAAACGATCAAGCCAATCCTAAAGGCGCTTCGTGTTCCCCAAATGACCCCGTACCATACGTCGTATTTCCCGATGACTCCAAACGGATGCGCCCGGTCCGGGGCGATCGGGTTTGAACTCCAAATCATTTTCCCTTCGGCGGTCTTCGCGGGCAACATCTTAAACGGGTCTTTCCCAGGCTCCGGTGGCGCCAGTACGGGGGCAAAAATCGCAACAAGGATGAAGAAGATCAGTAGAAAAATCCCGAGCATCGCCGTGGGGTTTTTCACCAACTTCCTCAGTACTCTTCTGCTCTCTGTGTTCATAGCCATATGTTCTGCACTCCCCCCTACGATAGCCTTATCCGCGGGTCTATCAAAGCATAAGATATGTCAACAAGAAGGTTCGTTACGATCAAGATGAGGCTGAAAAATAACGCGGCACCGATGACCGAAAAATAATCCAGCGTGACGGCCGAGGTGGCGGTAAACCGTCCCAAGCCGGGCCTTGCGAAGATCGTTTCGACGATGACCGTACCTGCAAATAGCTGCATAATCATCCCTCCGGAAACCGTCGCGACCGGGATCAAGGCATTGCGTTTGACGTGTTTGTTGATGACGACCTTTTCTGACAGCCCTTTGGCTCTCGCGGTCCGGACGTAGTCTTTGCGCATCACTTCGAGCATACTCGAGCGCGTGATCCGGAGTATATACGCCCACCAAAGGTAGGATAAGGTCAAGAGGGGCGAGACCAAATGAAGGATCGCATCCCACAGGATATCGAAACGCCAGTTGAGGATCGCGTCGATCGTCACGAAGTGCGTATAATGTTTCCAAGGGCCATCACGCAGCACCTTCATCGAAGCGTCTGACAAAAAACCGGGTGGAAACCATTTTAGATAACTATAAAAAATCAAGAGCACCAACAAGCCGAAGACGTAGTCGGGCAAGGACCAGCCGACGATGGCGAAGATCCTGATGCCGTGATCCAGCAGTTTGTCCTGGTGCGCCCCCGCGATCACCCCCAACCAGATACCCACGAAGACGACCGGTATTAAGGCATAGAGAGCCAATTCGAAGGTGTAGGGAATCAGTTCCAAAATGCTTTGAAGAACGCCTTGTCTCCCGACGTTCGAATAACCAAAATCCCCTTTGAGGACGTTCCCAAGCCACTTAAAATACATTTCCGGAGCGGGGCGATCCAGCCCGTATTTCTGTATCAGTCGTTCAACCGACTTTTCTGATTTCAAAGCTTCCGGGCTTTTCACATAGGTTCCTATCAACCGTTCTGGGCCGAGCATCCATATCATCATAAAGATGATCAACGTAACACCGAAAAGAATGATCGGAAGGATCAGCAATCTCCGAATGATAAAAGCCAGCACTTTTTCCACCTCTCAGTGTATATACCAATTAAGGGCGGGAATCGATCCCGCCCTCGCGTTACGAAAATACAAACGTTCGGTTACTCTTTCCAGGCGTAATAGAATTCGGGGGTACTGTCTCCGCTGGACCTTATGAGATGAGGGAAGAAGCCTTTCAACCACTTTCTGGCCACGAACAAGCCCTGGGGCATGTATAACGGTGCCGCGATGTAGTTGTCTAGTAGGATTTTTTGCAACTGGGCGTACAGTTCAGCGCGTTTGCTCACATTGGATTCTATCACAGCGGCGTCGATGATCGGGTCGAGGTATTTCACAGCGAAGGCGGCGTAATCCTCACCGTGTCGCGCACCGTAGTATCCCTTCGAGTGGTAGTAGGTGGAGAAGAAGTTGTGCGAGTCGGGGTAGTCCGCGACCCATCCGACGATATAGAGCGGGCAGAGCATTTCGCGGGTCGCCTTGAGGTAAGTTGGCCATTGCACGCCGAGAACTTCGACCTGGAACTTCGGGTTGATCGACTCGACGTAAACCTTCAGCATCTCACAAGCCGTTTGTCGTACTTCGTTACCGGCGTTGTACATCGCGACCAGCTTAAACCCGTTTTTCCAAACCTCTCCGTTCCAAGCGGCTTTCCAGGCTTTTTCAGCTTTTGATAGATCGAACGCATAAACCGGCAACGTGGGATCGTAACCCAAGAACCCTTCCGGAAGGTCGGTCGGTACGCGTTTTCCTAATCCATTGACCAAATCGTCGATGAGGGCGTCGTAGTTGAAGGAGTGCAGAATCCCCGCGCGGGCGTTGATATCGGTGAAGAAGTTGGGGGGGATACCTTTGCCATCGAGTTTTCCACTGCCGATGTATTCGCTGGTTTCCTTAACTCTCCAACCCATATGGATAGACGTCACTTGGGCTCTCGGGTGGCCGCTGATGACTTGGATATCAGGGTTGTTATCGAAGTCGTACCGGTAGATCGGGTCTACGAGGATGACGTCGGCGTCTCCGGCTTCGAGCAGCGCTTTTCTGGTGGAGTACTCTACCACGGCCTTGAAGATAATGGTCTTGGTCTTGGCGGGTCCTTGCCAGTAGTCGTCAAAGCGTTCCATCACGACCATACCGTTTGTTTGGTCCCAAACCGCCAGTTTGTAAGGACCGCAACCCGCGTCTTTCATGTGCAACGCAGATTCTTCAGGAGTGCGATCGTGCCATTTCCACCAACCGTCCGCTTTTCCATCCCATTCGCCATGCTCGATACACCATTGACTATCGAGGATGGACCCCCAGGCAGCGTATTTGGGGATGATGGAGAGGAAAGGCGCGAAGGGGTTTCTCATATGCACGATTAAATTGTCGCCATCAACTTCAAACAAGGGGTCGATGACCTCATTGTAGAAAGCGATCATTTTCGCTCGTGCCTCTGGGGAAGTTGGTACTCTGTCATCGTCGAACGCTTCGCTTAAGGGCATCCCGGCATAATCTTCGAACCAGTCTGCAATGGAGTAGAACGCACCGCCGGACACGGCTTCGATGATAATCGTCACGGCTCCCGACGAGTTATCGGCGAGGAACCCCCGCTCGAACGTGTACTCGACGTCTCTCGGGGAAAGGATATTCCCGCTGTGGAACTTCACACCTTTCCGGATCGGGAAAATGTAGGTCTTTCCGTCATCTCTCAAAAGACCGTTCTCGACTGTCGGGACGGCGGTCGAAAGCATCGGTTCGAACTCGATGGTTTGACCCTTGTACTTGATCAAGTTGTCATAGAGGTTGTTGATGACTTCGCCGCTGGCGTTATCCCATTCGGCATGGGGGTCTAGCGACTCGGCAGAGCCATACTCAGCGCTAACGATGGTGTCCGGGTTTTTCGCAGCTGCGAAAGCGAAAAGGGTAAGGGCGAGAAGACAGGCAAAGAGAACAAGAAGCTTTTTCTGCATAAAAATAATTCCTCCTTTCGGGTTTTCATCCCTC
>MWEM01000081.1 GCA_002071085.1 Thermotogota bacterium ADurb.Bin062
CTACGGCTGGATCGTCGACAGCACGGGGATGTTTATCGCGCATCCAAACAGCGATCTGGTTTTGAAGATGAAGATTGCGGATCTGGATTCGATCGGTTATAAAGGCGCAGCCGAGAGCGGTAAGTCGGTGTTGAGCGAGCGAAGCGGGGCTAGCGAACTCATCAATAATAAGGGGGAAACTTTATCGATCATCTACCAGGAGATCGCCGAATCTCCCGGATGGCGTTTGGGGGTTTCGATCCCTACAAAAGAATTGATGGCCAAAGCCGAGAGGCTCAACCTCTTCGTCATAATCGCTATGCTGGTCGTGATCGCGGTTATCACCTTTCTGTCCATTGTTGTCGGCACTCTGATCGTGAAACCCATTCAACAGCTGTCGGAAAAGATCTTATTGTTTGGCGACGGTAACTTGACCGTGGACTTCCCCAGCATCGGCCGCGATGAAATTGCGGGTATGGGAAAGACCTTACAAGAGATGGCTCACCGCCTCCGCGCGTCGATACGATCGATGCACGAAATCTCGAAATCTCTTTCAGATTCTTCGAAAGAGATGACCGGTATTTCCGACACCACGCATCGGAACGCCTCAAAGGTCGCGTCGCAGTCCGGGAAAATCGACCGGAACGTCCAAAACACTTCCGCCTCGATCCAAGAGGTGACCTCCGGTATCGAAGAATTAGCCGCTTCGGCTCAGAACATTTCGAAGAGTGCTCAAGATTTGACCAAGCAAACGGAAGAGGTTTCCCAGTACGCGAAAAATGGAGAGGTTTCGATGTCCAATATCTTGGAAATCATCCGTAGAACGGCCAAACAAACCCAGGAATCCGCGGCGTTCGTGAAAGAGTTATCGGATAAAGCGAAGAACGTCGGAGAGATCGTCGATTTGATCGGATCGATTTCGGAACAGACCAATTTGCTGGCTTTGAACGCGGCTATCGAAGCGGCTAGGGCGGGAGAGGCGGGGCGAGGATTCGCCGTTGTCGCCGATGAGGTTCGTAAACTGGCCGAAGAAAGCCGCGGGGCGACCGGCACCATCTCGCGCATACTGAAAGAGATCGATCACAGCGCAGCGCAGGTCAACGCGGCCACGGGCAGAACCGTGGAGCTCGTCCAAGGAACCACCGACCAAGCCGACTCGGCGACCGCGCAGTTTGCGCAGATTACCAAAAAAGTGGAGCAGATTCTGAACACGACCCGTCACCTGGCCGCAAACTCCGAGGAGCAGAGCGCATCGGTTGAGGAAATGGCGACAGCTATGGACACCTCTTCACACGCGATGGTCGATATTTCGAGACAGATCGAATTGATGAACGTAGATATAGACGAGCAAAGAACGCTATCACAAAAGATCACCGGCTCCGGAAACACTTTGGCGGCGCTCTCTCAAAAGCTTTCCGAAGAGATCGTACGATTTAAGATATAACGCTGTTCCGACAACATCCGACTAGTTATGTGTGGGTCAAGTTGTAGGGCGCTATCAAGAAACAAGGTCTGATTCGATCGCGCGATTTTTAGTCCACGTAGACATCGCGGCGTAAGCGCCCCTTCTCTTCGCGACGGCGCGATACGCTTTTGTGCGGGGGCATCGCGGCGTAAGCGTTTCTTCTTTTTGCGACGGCGCGATACCCTGGTTTTGTCCGTTCCAAAGATCAAAAACAGGGTTCGCACAGAGGGCACAGAGAACACAGAGGAAAAGCTGGCTTGGGCCAGGACTCTCCCGGAAAAAGAAAAGACATGCCGGACTAAAGTCCGGCGTTCCCAGGGCGTTCCCGTACGCAGCATCGCGGCGTAAGCGCTTTTTCTTTTCGTGGGGCCTACTTCCAGTGGGCCTTTCTCTGGGAACGCCAACTTTTAAGTTGGCATGTCTTTAGAGAAAAACAGGGTTCGCACAGAGGGCACAGAGAACACAGAGGAAAAGCTGGCTTGGGCCAGGACTCTCCCGGAAAAAGAAAAGACATGCCGGACTAAAGTCCGGCGTTCCCAGGGCGTTCCCGTACGCAGCATCGCGGCGTAAGCGCTTTTTCTTTTCGTGGGGCCTACTTCCAGTGGGCCTTTCTCTGGGAACGCCAACTTTTAAGTTGGCATGTCTTTAGAGAAAAACAGGGTTCGCACAGAGGGCACAGAGAACACAGAGGAAAAGCTGGCTTGGGCCAGGACTCTCCCGGAAAAAGAAAAGACATGCCGGACTAAAGTCCGGCGTTCCCAGGGCGTTCCCGTACGCAGCATCGCGGCGTAAGCGCTTTTTCTTTTCGTGACGGCGCGATACGCTTTTTAGAAGGACGAAAAAGGGATCGCGAGACTTCGTGAGCTTCCGAAGTCAGCCCGCTGGTTACCCCGCGATTAACCTCTTAGTTATGTCGCCACATAACTTGACCCACACCAAGACTTGTCGAGCCCGAGTTCTGGGCGGGCGCGGGTTTTTTCATTCGAAAAACCGGAGCGCTTCCGCCGGCGGGATCCTCGCCGCCATATAACTGGGGAAAAAGGTGACGGCCAGCGAGACGGCATAGAAGACACCGCAGACTGTAAACAGCAAACCCCAAGGGATGGATAGGGGGATTTCCAATTCCGCGAAGTTTAGAACGGACAAGAACTGCTGCGACGTCAGAATTCCGGCGACCACTCCCAACACAATGCCGATGAGCACGATAAAGCTCGTTTCGATGAAAAAGGATTGGAAGATATGCGTTTTCGTGTACCCGATCGCTTTGAGCATCCCAATAATCCGCTTTCGCTCGTATAACGCCCTAAACATCAGTATCGCGATCCCGGCGATCCCGACAACCATCCCGAAGTAGAGGAAGGATCGCAAGATGCCGATGATGCCCTCGATCATCGCCGAAATCACTTTGATGATATCGTCGGCGTAAAGTGGTAAATATCCCGAGGAGAGCAGCTCGTCCGATAGGCTTTTCACTGCCGCGCTCTTTTCTCCTGCGGTCGCCCCCTTCACTGAGGCGAAGGTAGTCGTTTGCGCGCCTTTTAAGAAAGAGTCCGGCACGTGCTTCTCATACGACAAGACCCCCTGCACCATAGAGATGGGGTTTTCGTTGAGCGTACCGATGACCCTTATCGGGAACTGGTCGGTCGAGGCGGCGGTCTTTCGCGCAGTCATCATTTGCTGCATATCCGCAAACCCTCCCCGAGAGATGGAACCGGTTGAACCAACCAACGAAGCCTCCTCTCCCGGTTCGAAGTAGCCAAACCCGCTTTGAACCCCTGTTCCAGGGTGCGCAATCAGATAGGCGATCAAGTCGCCAGGGGAGACGATCTCGTCCTTCAGCGAGGGAATGACCGTCCACGAAACCGCGTCGCTTACGGAAAAACCTTTGTTGAACGCGTACAAGGAGAAAGTGAGAGACGACGATGCTTCTTCAGTGACCACCTTTTGCACCCTGACGCTGCGAAGCACGGACACACTCGATAACTCCGGCCTCGTAGCTAGGATCTCCGTGAGAGAAGGGGCGCTCTGACCGGTGTTCCCACCAAAGGGAGAACGGAAGATCAACAGGTCGTTGCCAATAAAGAAGCTGTCTCGACTTTTCCGTATGACCTTTTCTTCGGAATAGGGGATGATCGAGATCAACGTCACGATGAACACGACGAGCGTGTACATCGAAATCGTGAGGCCGGTTCGCGTGCGGTTCTTCGATGGAAAGGCGATCGCGATCTTCGTGACGCCTTTGGATAGGCGGCTATGTGAAAACACTGATTTCAAAAGGCTTTCGAAGACCTTCAGATTGAAGATGACCAACAAGAGACAAGAGAACAGGATCGCCACACCCTTCACCAAGATGACCCAGGGATTGGGGAGCTCGTGTAGCGCGTAAGAAGGGCGATAAAGCATCGACAATCCGATGACCCAGAAGCAGGCAAGGGTCACCGGCCACCGTTTATCCTTTACGGGTAGACAGAGGGGTAAAAAGAAGGAAGCGCCAAAGATACCGATGCTGAAAACGAGTTCGTTTCGAATCCGCCAACCCTGTGCTGAAACAAGGACACAGACGACCGCCATCACGACCCACAGGACTTGAAATCGTTTTCGAGACGTTTGGTCCCAGGCCGGGGGCAAGCCCCGGATCGAATCGACGATGTTCATCTTCGCGTTCCGGAAAGAGGTGTAAAAGATGACGACCAAAGGAATCGAAATACCCAGGATAAAGCTGTAAAAAATAGAAATCGGTTTGATATAAAAACCGAAGGTGATATTCTCTTGGGTCATAGGAATCGGCAACTCGAAGGGTAGGACCGAGGCCACGTTATGGATGAAGCCGGCAAACTGCCCCAAGATGAAGCTGGTGATCAGCATACCCACTACGACGCCGATGACCGCCGAGAGCACCGAATAAAAAAAGCCTTCAAAAACCATGACCAAGGTAACCCGTGATCGCTTATATCCCAGCGCGCGCATCGTCGCCAACTCGACTTGCCGTTCTTCCGAGAGCATTTTGAAGGTGTTGGAGATCAACAGGATTCCGGCCAAAATCGCGAAAGCGCTTAAGCCGAGGAAGATCAGGCCAAAATTGCCTTCGTCCGCGACCTCCACAAGCTCTTTCTTGGTGGTATCGAGTTTGAAAGCCGGAGGAAGATCGACTGCGATAAATGATGCCGCCACGGCCTCGATGCGGCGGACTCCGGTCACAAAATCCCCTCGGTTAGAAATCCATATCGCATTGGTTTCATACTCACCGGATAGGTTGATCAGCCGTCGCAATTGCGATTCGGGCATCACCACACTCCCATTCACTCCGCCGTGGCCCATCCCCTTGTAGTTCAAAAAAGAGTCCTCCGGAAGAATCCCCGCGATCCGCACCGTTGGGATGCGCGTCCAAAATGCGAGCTGTTGCAGAATGTTCGTGCTGAAAGACAAGGTGTCCCCCGGTTCCACCTTCAGCATCGAAGCCAGGTCTTTGGAGATGTAAACGCCCGCAACCCCTTCTGTTTCCTCCGGTTCTGGTACAGCCACGGAGGAGAGGCCGAAGGAAGGGATCGCCGACCAATCCACACCCGTCGCGCTGACTTTCAGGTAATTCTGGAGTAGGCCCGCCTTCTGAGAGTTCTCTTTCAGCGACTTCACTTGAGCCTCGATCCGTATCACCGGCAGGATACCGTCCACGAGGTTCTCTCGACGTAAAACCTCTAACCAATGGGAGACCTCGCCTAGAGAAAAATACGTTCCGCCTTGGCGCGCGGAGCCCTCGGCTTTGTAAAGGACCTCGTCGATTTCCCCGTATTCTCTCTCGATCTGCGCGTAGATAAACTTGTTGAAAGAATCGGTCATCGCGAAGGAACCGGTGATTAAGGCCGTTCCCATCAGTGAGCCCAAGATCACGAGGAAGGTGTTCGTCGGTTGTCTGAAGATGTTCCTCAGAGACATCGAAGCGATGATCCCGTTTTTCGCCATGAGCAGGAGAACGAGGAGGATCACTGCTGAGAGGATGACGAGCAGGATCTCTAAGATCACGCTAAGCCCTCACCGGAGAGAGTTCGCGAATCCGGATGATCTGTCCGCTATCCATAGAGACGATCCGGTTAGAATAGTCCGCGATGCGTTCGTCGTGGGTCACGATGACGAAGGTTTGGCCGTTCTTTTCGTTCAACTCCAGGATGACGTCCATGATTTCCCGACCGGTTTGGGTATCCAGCGCCCCCGTCGGCTCATCGGCCCAGATGATCTTGGGTCGATGGACCAGCGCCCGCGCGATGGAGACCCTCTGCCGCTCGCCGCCGCTTAAGTCCGAGGGATAATAGTTCAGCCGGTCTTTGAGGCCGAGACGAGTTAAAACTTCCTCCGCCGCATTTCGCACCCTCTTTCTGTTGCTATCGATGGCAAAAAGGGGCAACTCCACGTTTTCGGCGGCGGTCAAGACCGGTATCAGGTTGTAAAACTGGAAGATGAACCCCATATTCTTCGCTCGAAAAAGGGTCTTCTCGTTGTCCGAGAGCGCGTGAAGGTCCACCTCTTCGATATAGACCTTCCCCTCCGACGGGTGGTCGATCGAAGAGAGACAGTTCAGCAGAGTGGTCTTTCCACAGCCCGAGGGGCCCAATATCGAGAGGATCTCTCCCCTCTGTATGGTAAAATTCAAGCCTTTCAGCGCTTCGAAATAGGTGCTACCCGTTCGATAGGATTTGCGCAAATTTACTACTTTAACGATTTCCACAACACACCTCTTCTCTTAAAATCCTTTTATTATATACCAAAACAGACGAGTGAACGCTTATGTGTGGGCAAAGATATGGGGTGACATAACAAAGAGACTCATCGCGGGGGTAACCAGGGGGCTGACTTCTTGTGGATTATCGCGGGGTAAGTGGTTTTTACGACCCCGCGATCCGCCTTCTGTACTTTTTACGCCGCCCCGGGAGCGCCCTGGGAACGCCGGACTTTAGTCCGGCATGTCTTTTCTTTTTCCGGGAGAGCCTTGCCCCTTGCCAGTTTTTCCTCTGCGGTCTCCTTACCCTCTGTGCGAACCCTGTTTTTTGATCTTTGGAACGAGTGAAAGGGGGATCGCGCCGTCGCGAACAGAAAGGGCGCTTACGCCGCGATGCCCGCTTGTGTTATCGCGGGGGTAACCAGCGGGCTGACTTCGGGAACTCACGAAGTCTCGCGATGCTGCGCATGGAAACGCGCCCGATGAAAAGATGAAACTATGCCAAACTAAAGTTTGGCGTTCCCAGGGTGTTAACAAGAATCTTTTCTCTGTCTTCTCTGTGCCCTCTGTGCGAACCCTGTTTTTCGGGACATGCCAACTTAAAAGTTGGCGTTCCCAGAGAAAGGCCGACTGGAAGTCGGCGCCAGCGAAGAGAAGAAGCGCTTACGCCGCGATGCTGCGCACGGGAACGCCAGACTTTAGTCCAGCATATCTTTTCTTTTTCCGAGAGAACGCGGTCCCTTGCCAGTTTTTCCTCTGTGTTCTCTGTGTTCTCTGTGTTCTCTGTGTTCTCTGTGCCCTCTGTGCGAACCTTGTTTTTTGATCTTTGGAACGAACGAAAGGGGTATCGCGCCGTCGCGAAAAGAAGGAGCGCTTACGCCGCGATGCCTGTGCTCTCCGAGCTCTCTGTGCCCTCTGCGCGAACTCTGTTTTTCAAGACATGCCAACTTAAAAGTTGGCGTTCCCAGAAACCATGCCAAACTAAAGTTTGGCGTTCCCAGGGAAAGAAGAAACGCTTACGCCGCGATGCTGCACTCTCCGTGTTCTCTGTGCCCTCCGTGCGAACTCTTTTTTAATGACATGCCAACTTGAAAGTTGGCGTTCCCAGGGCGTTCCCAAAGCCCTTCCCATAGTAGAGGTACCCAATATGCTATACTTCCTCATATGGGCCGTCTCTACAAGGCGCGCCTAAGACCATCCCTATAGGTTGACCGC
>MWEM01000082.1 GCA_002071085.1 Thermotogota bacterium ADurb.Bin062
CACCCATTCGGGCTTGAATCCCTGGGTTCCGACAATCCCGACGGCTTTGAAGCCGGCCTGGGCAAGTGTCAGGGTATCGGTCGCCCCTTCGCAAAGGAAGACGGGCTTCCCTTCCTTTCGGGCTTCCAGGACGGCGTCGAAGTTGTAAGGGCAAGGGACCGACCCGGCCAGATTGTCGAAGCGATATTCCTTCCCGGCGTTGACGTCCCGACCTTGAAGATAAATCGGATATCGCCGGCCGGCGGTAATCCAGAAGGGGAATAATAAGCGGTGCTTCTTGAATCTCAATTCAAGGGGCGTCCCTTTCTTCTTGTCCCTGGTCATAAGACCCAGTCGGTCAAGTGCTTCGACCCCGAAGGATTGAATCAAGCCGGCCGAAGCCCGGTCCCAGTCAAGCCAGGTCAAGCCGAAGGCGGTCTGGGTCGCTTGACTGATTCCCTTCTTGTCCCGAAGCCATATATGACCGGGTGAATTCCCGTCGCTTTGACCATAAGACAAAAGGGCGTCGATTATGGATACACGAAGCGAAGGGCGGTCGGTCGAAGCGGTCCTGATATCGTCGGCCGTCAATTCACAATCGAAGACCCCTGAAAGAATCCAGGCGATTTCGCCGACCGATAAGGCGGCGAATTCTTCCGGGGTCAATGAATAGTTCCCGAAGTAAAGGGCGAAAAGTAATTCGTCCTGGTCATAAGTGACTTTGACCCGCCCGTCGTCAAGTCTGGTCCATTGTCTTTCCCCGTTCCCGTTCTTCACGGCGACGACCTTCGCCCCGGCGGGGAAGGTGACGGTCAACGAATTCCAGGGGGATTCGGTCTTGACCGGTTTTTCTTCGGGTAGGGACGCCCCTTTCGGAAGCGGGGCGGGGCGTCTGGAAGATTGCTTTGAATCGGTCATGCCGGCTTTACTGGCCAGATATCGAATCGCTTCGCCCTGGTCGCCATGATATCGAACGTCGGCGACAAGTTTGATAAGGTCGGCTTGATATCCACAACGGAAGCATATCGCCCCCTTCTTCTGGTCAATCGCCATATTCGGCCGGCCCTGGTCGTCGTGGGCCGGGCAACGGGCGAAGAAGGAAGACCCGCTTCGCTTCGGGTCAAGGCCCAGTTCTTCGGCGACGTCGACAATATTGATTCGGGCTTTTAAGTCTTGTAAGTTAATCATTCAAGTCAATCCAGTTTCTTTCAAGTAGGGGTATAGGGGCGTCCCTTGCTTATCCAGGGGGCGGGTCGATTCAAGTCGACCGCCCCCACTAGATAGTATCTAGATACTATCTAGATACTATCTAAATACTATCTACACATTTTTGCCGGTATTTCGTCTTCTGCTTTTCACGGCGAAGCCCCCAAATTTGTATTTGATTTTCGACCTTTCTTCCCTTTTCGGGCGAATTCTTAAAAATTCCCGAAGCCATTTTGTACAAATAGACCCCGTAAATTGTACAAATAGACCCCGTAAGTCGTACAAATAGACCCCGTAAGTCGTACAAATAGACCCCGTAACTTTTCATGATTCGCCTTCAGGGGCGTCCCTTGATTCTTCGCCGGCTGGAAGTTCAATCATGTTCTTTGACCAGTCTTTCATATACCAGTCTTTCGACTTCGTGAAGGACAATTTCACCCTTGCCGAAGTGCTTTCGTCTTCGATTTTGTAAGATTCGACGACCCCGGTCTTCTTCAAGATATCGAAGGCTTTTTCAATATCGCTTCTTGTTTTGCTTGACCGCCGGGTATCTAGGGCAAGCGTCTTGACCAGTTTATCCAGGTCTTGATTACTTAAACTTTGTTCGGTGGTCCTCAATATATAGAATAAAAGCCGGTGTAATGGTCGATTTTTCGGATAAGCCTTCCTGATTTTATAGACGTCGAAAGGAATTAAGGTCGTGCCGATATTGTCGGGGTGACCAGTCAGTCCCCGGATAAGCCTTTCGTCAAGCGTCAATCGAATCCATATTGGCCGGGGACCTATTTTTCGCTTCATGATAGACCCGCTTCCAGACCGGCTTATATTTTCGACTTCTTCTTCGGGCGAATTCTTGGCCGGCGTGACGTTGTCGGGGTATACGAATTCATAACTTGAAAGGACATGACCCCGGAAGAAGAAGATAAAAGTATCTGGTTTTGAATCTTTGTTGTCCTTCTTCGACCTTCGCTTTTGACCTTTCGGGCGATATCTTTTCCAGGGTCCCTTTGTAATTTCTTGAATTTCGGTCGTGAAAAGTAAATCAAGCCCTTCGTTAATCAATTCGTATTGGTCGCTTGAATAGGTCGGATAATGACCCGGTTCGGCGGCGGCTTCCTGTGAAAATTCCATGATTCTTAATAGTTCGGTCGGCGTGGTTTGAATCACGGCGGCCGGGTTGTCGGGGTCGATAAGTGAATAAAGACCGTATAAAAGCCATTCGGCGAAGGGGGGAAGCGGTTTGTCAAGTCCTGGTAAATAGGGCTGAATCGCCGAAGATTTTCGTCGTGAAGCGGCGAATAAGTCGGGTGCTATCTGTAAAGCGGCATTATCGACGGGGAAGGTCATTCGCTTGGTCATTTTGTCCCCCTTACATGCTTGCCGAATTCCTTCTTTATGCCGGCATAATCAAGACCACATATCTTCTTTGCGACCGATTCGAAGGTCTCCCTATCGTCAAGCCAGGTCGAAAATTTTGAATCGTCGACCGTGTCGTCTTCGTGATATATGATTCCGGCCGCCATAAGACGGGACCATTTTTCATCTGGGCCATTCTTGACCAGGTGAAGACTTGAAGTGTCGACATTCCAGAAGTCATGAGACAATAGTTCAATCCATTGATTCAAGATATCTTCTGTGACCTTCAAGGCTTCTTCGACCCCTTTCAGACGATCTTGAAGAAGGGGGGAAAGAATCGGAATCCCGTCGAAGAATTCTTGGGACAAAAGGGCGTAAGTCAATTTGAAGGTATCAATATCGTCGAATACTTCCCCGAATTCTCGAATTGCAATTTCAAGCGGCGTGTAAAATTCCCGACCCAGGAAGAAGGATATATCCCGCTTGTTCTTTTCCTTGAAAGAAAAGGGGCGGTGACTGGTTCTCAATTGACCCATTCGATAAAGCAAGTTGGATATCGTTTCCCGCTTGCCCTTCGGGTCGTCGGTCGGATAATAGAATTCCCGGACGAAGTTCTTCCCGACCATGCCGGGGGTCGCCCCCAGTTCGTCGGATATCTTTCGAAGCCCCCGAAGCGTCGCATAATACCAGGCTTCGCCGGCTTTGTCGCTTGGTCCCATGAATGGGTCGTTCCCTTCGGCTTCGTGAAATTCTCCGACATTGACCGTCCCCAGGTCTGGGGCGTAGTATCCCAGAAGCGGGGAATCTTCGGCGCAAAGGAAGCGACCCAGTTCGGCGAAGTTGACCTTGTCGGCGTCAATCAAGTCGCCCCCCCAGGGCTTCTTCTGACATTCCAGATAGAATTCCTTCGCCCTTTCGATAATTCGGTCGTTGTGAAGGGTCCCGTCAACGTCGTAAAAAGTCCCCAGTATATCGGGCGAATCCTTGTCGACCCGCTTTTCGTCGCCCCTGAATATACCTTTGTCGTATAGCCATGATATCCAGATAGCACGAAGGGCGTTCCATGCCGGGACACATAGCCGGCCGACATTGTCAGGGTCTTGTCGGTCCCATCCCAGGGCGGGGGTGAAGCCCCATTGATTTTCAAGCCCGAAGCATACCCCGCCTTCAAGTTCTCCCGCCGTGATTTTCTTGACAAGGCGGTCATTGATTTCGTCGGCCATAGTGTCCCATTCCCGCCCGTTGAATTCTGGGTGTCCCCCGTGCTTCTTCCAGGATTCGAAGCGGTCCTGGTCGCCGGCGAAGTATTTTGTCAAGATAACGTCTTCGCCTTCTGATTCGACCCACTTTCGGCGAATATCTTCGTCTTCGCCGCCATATTCGACTTCTGGGGTCGATATCTTCTTCAAGAATTCACGTGGGACTTCAAGGGGTTCGTATCCTTGCCGGCGGGTATATTCCCCGGTCAATTCGTGGGACAGTTCTTCAAGGTCTTCGGGTGAATAGCCTTCATACCATTCGGCGGCTTTGTCGTAGTCTTCCCAGGATAGCGGGCGGGGGGCGTCTTCGGTGAATTGGGCGATTATGCTTCGTGTAATATCGCTGTATGAATCTTGAAGAAGCAAGGTGTTAATTCGTGACCCAGTCCCCAGGGCAAGGGTATAAATTCGCCATAAGTCAGAATCGGCGATTCGGTTCGCTTCCCGAATAATGCCGGTCAAAGTCAAGAAGGCGTTATAAGCGGCGATTGTGGGGATCCCTTCTTCGCCCTTCTTCGACTTCGCCGCCTTGACCCGCTTGTCCCATGCCGACTTCAATTCGGCGACCGGGGGATATTCGTTGACGGTGTCGGTATTATTGCTTAAATGCCATTCGTTCGCATATATCAGATATAGCCGGCCGGCTTGACGGGCGGTCAGACTTTCAAGACTTGCTTCAAGTTTCTTCTTCGAAGCGTTCGATAATCTTGTCATCGTTTATTTACTCCAATCGCTTCTTCAAGACTTGCCAGACGTTCTTCAAGGGTGGTCAATTCAATCGCCTTCATAATTGACCCGGCCAGATAGCCGACGGCGTTGGCGACCCTGGGGTCGATTTGACCCGTCTTCACTTCGTCGATTGTGTCGGCCAGAAGATTGACGATATCCTGGGGGGTCGGGGATTGAAGGACCGTGACGTCCCCGCCCGTTCCCCGCCAGGGCTTGAATCGCTTCGGGTCAATCACCTTCAAAGACGACCCGCCCTTCGACCGGGCGGCCTTGACCGCTTCGACCTTTTCGGGGTCATGAAGGAAGCAATAATCCTTCCCCGTCTGGGCGTTCGCTTGACAAGGCTTCCCGTCCTTTGTAATCGCTTTACATTTCGCCATAATTGATTCCCTTCCTTGTCTGGTTATATCGTCCTCATAACGGGGTCATATAATTCGTTGGATATATCGTCAATCCATTTCAGAATCGCCGACCTTGAAAATCGCCATTGACCGGCGACTTGAAAGGCGGGGATTTCGCCTTCCTTCGCCATTGTGATAATGACCCGATAAGATACCCGAAGAAGGTCGGCGACTTCGGTCGCATTCAGGACCAGGGGAAGATCGCCGTCCGAAGCGAATTTGTCGGGGGCCGGCTCGGGATTCCAGTCTTCGCCGGGTCCCGAAGTGTCAAGCGTTTTATTATTATCATCGGTCATTTGTTCTACTCTCCTTGAAGGTGATTATTTCGAAGGTGATCAGTCCCAGACGTCGCCGGCTTCTTTCGACGATTGAATCGCCGTCGCCTTGACGTCTTCCGAAGAAGCGTTGGCCGGAAGTTCTTTGATCTTGTCGACCAGAAGGCGAAGGGCGGTCGAAGACTGTGTGAAAGCCCCAAAGAGATTCACGGCGGCGATATTTTCTTCCCTTGACCGGGATTCGGGATATCTGGTCATGGAAGAAGCCCAGGTTTCCCAATGGTCGGCCAGGAAGACCAGGGCGGCGGTCAGTTGATTCAGTTGAATTTCGGGCGTTTTATCGGTCATAATTCCTTCTTTTCTCTTTCCGATAATATACAATTATCTGAATAGGTCAATTCAGGTCTTGACCCGCTTCCTGGGCGTCTTTCGACGGGAAGGGGAAGACTTCGGTCGGACCGGGCGTCCCGTTTGGAAGAATAATCGTCGCCGTGATTTTGTCATGCTCAATCCCCAGGGCGATTCTTTCTTTCGTCGCCGGCAAGTCAAAGAATATAGTCTTCATTTTGATTCCCTTTCCAATAGTCTGACTTTGATTGTCTTCCCGTGCTTTGATACGTTGAATAATCCATATCCCTTGAAAGATACTTCGTTCGTCCCAGTCTTGACCGTCTGACTAATAGCGGCCGTGAAGACGATAAGCCCAGGAATTCCCCCCAGGACTTCGCCGGCTTCGGGTGTGAAGGACCAGGAAGACCCGTCCTTCTGTGTCATGCTATATCCCTTGATTATCTTCTTGTCGTCGGTCATTATTTACCCTTTCCTGTGTGTAGAATCGTTTCTGTTAAGCAAGGTTGACAAAAGTATGAAAAAGTAGACATTCTTGATTATCCTGGGCCGGCTTGATAAGTGTCGACGAAGGCTTCTTTCATTCTTCCTTCCTGATAATTCCCCATTCGCCGGCTTCGCCCCAGGATTCGATTTCGTCCCTGGTCGCAGTAAGAAGCCAGATAAAATGTTCGTCGCCTTCCGGCCAGTCGGCGAAGATAAATTCCTTCTGGGTTTCTGTGAATCCCAGTTCGTCGACCCGTTCCCTTGCCCGTTCTTCAAGTGACTTCTTGACTGGATATTGCAAGGCTTGACGTTCTTCGTCCCTGAATCTTTTACTTTTCATTTTCTATTCTCCCTTGAATGATTGAATCTGTTTTGAATATCTTCGACCCAGGTCGGCGGCGACCTTATCAGTCGCCTTCCCGGTCGCATGAAGATATATCGTCGTGACTTGAAGGCTTGCATGACCCAGAAGGTCAGACACTTCGGCGATTGTATGGTCCTTCGATGCGTTGACGGCCGCCGTATGCCGT